>NZ_JBHVKN010000007.1:29114-59282 GCF_042798075.1 Nocardioides sp. NPDC057772 | reverse complement strand
TACGCCGGTGCTCGACGTCGCTCGCCAGACCGAACGCGAGGAACATCTCACTCAGGCACCGCTCGAACTGCCGCCGCCCGCTGAAGAGCCGGCTGATGATCGCGCGGTCGGGGAACCCGGCCTGGATCAGTCCGAGCACCTCGCTCTGGCGCATCGTCAGTCTCGCCATCGCATCGGGGTCGGCGTCGGGCGACGCGGCGACCATCTGGGAGATGACCTCGGGGTCGACCACGACCTCCCCCGACGCCACCCGGCCGACGACGTCGAGGAAGTGCGGGACGGTGCGTACACGCGACTTGCGCAGGTAGCCGAGGCCGCCGGTGCCGGTGCTGGCGAAGACCGAGGCGGCGTACGCCGTGTCGACAGAGTCCGACAGCACGACGATGCCCATCTCCGGCACCTTCTCGTGCAGCCGCCGGGCGGCGGAGATGCCGTCCTCGGCCGGTCCGGTGCTCAATCGGGCGTCAGTGACGACCAGCGTGGGCAGCGTGTCGGTCGCCGCCTGGATGAGCGTCTCGCCGTCGTCGGCGTCGGCGACGACCTGGTAGCCACCCCGCGCGAGCAGGTCGGTGAGTCCAGCACGAAGTAGAGGCGACGCGTCGGCAACGACGACGCTCGGCTCATAGCTGGGCACAACGGCTCCGCTCGGGGTTGGGGGCAGCGGTCGACACGCATTCTGTCGCACTCCACCACAAACCCCCGGGATTACGGGCCCGTGTTCACCTCGGCAGCCGAAGGACACGCCCCGGATCAGAACTCAGGCGGCCCCTCGGAGGCCCGCTTGAGCAGCGTCTCGAACGAGGTCGGGTTGGCGAACTCGTCCTCCACCAGCGTCCGGTGCGGCACCGGAGCGGAGGGCGAGCCGCCGCCCACGGCCAGCAGCGCGGCCAGCTCCGCGGCGGCCCGGTCGACACGCTTGGGGAGCTCCGGGCCGCCGGCGAAGTCGTCGGTGGCGGCGAAGACCCCGGTGGGGACGACCACGGCGTGCAGGTAGGCGAACAGCGGGCGCAGCGCGTGCTCGAGCACCAGCGAGTGCCGGGCGGTGCCGGCGGTCGCTGCGATCAGCACCGGCTTCGCGTCGAGTACGCCCTGCTCGAGCACGTCGAAGAACGTCTTGAACAGACCCGAGTAGGACGCGGAGAAGACCGGGGTGACCGCGATGACGCCGTCGGCGCGACGTACCTGGTCGATGGCGGTCTGCAGCGCGGGCTTGGCGAAGCCGGTGAGCAGGTTGTCGGTCAGCTCGTGCGCCAGTCCGCGCAGCTCGACGTGCTCGACGTCGACCTCGGCGCCCCGGGCCTGCACGGCCCGGGCCGTCGCCTCGCCGAGCATGTCGGCGAGCAGCTTGGTCGAGGACGGGACCGAGAGCCCGGCCGAGACGACGACGATCCGGGTCACAGCTCCCCCTCGAGGACCTTGGCGACCTCGGGGTCGTGCAGGTCGCGGTCGGAGGAGCCGGTGGCGGAGTCGCCCTCGGCGTAGACGGTCGAGTCCTTGGCGCCACCGGCCTTCTCCACCAGGGAGGCGTGGGTCGGGGCGTCGGGGACACCGGGCTTGCGCAGCTTCTCGAACTCCGCGCGCAGGGTCGGGAGGATCTCGCCGTAGAGGTCGAGCTGCTCCAGCACCGTCTTCAGCGGCAGTCCGGCGTGGTCGATCAGGAAGAGCTGGCGCTGGTAGTCGCCGACGTACTCACGGAACGAGAGCGTCCGCTCGATGACCTGCTGCGGCGAGCCGACGGTCAGCGGCGTGGCCTCGCTGAAGTCTTCCAGCGAGGGGCCGTGGCCGTAGACCGGGGCGTTGTCGAAGTAGGGCCGGAACTCGTTGATCGCGTCTTGGGAGTTGGGCCGCATGAAGAACTGCCCACCCAGCCCGACGATCGCCTGGTCGGCGGTGCCGTGCCCGTAGTGCTCGAAGCGCTGCCGGTAGAGCTGCACCATCTGCTTGGTGTGCGAGGCCGGCCAGAAGATGTGGTTGTGGAAGAACCCGTCGCCATAGTACGCAGCCTGTTCGGCGATCTCGGGCGAGCGGATCGAGCCGTGCCAGACGAACGGCGCGACGCCGTCGAGCGGCCGCGGCGTCGAGGTGTAGCCCTGCAGCGGCGTCCGGAACCGGCCGGACCAGTCGACGACGTCCTCGCTCCACAGCCGGCGCAGCAAGGCGTAGTTCTCGATCGCCAGGTTGATGCCCTGGCGGATGTCCTTGCCGAACCAGGGGTAGACCGGGCCGGTGTTGCCGCGGCCCATCATCAAGTCGACGCGGCCGTCGGTGAGGTGCTGGATCTTGGCGTAGTCCTCCGCGATCAGCACCGGGTCGGTGGTGGTGATCAGCGTGGTCGCAGTGCTCAGGATGATGTTCTCGGTCTGGGCACCGATGTAGGCCAGCGTGGCGGTCGGGTTGGAGGCGATGAACGGCGGGTTGTGGTGCTCACCGGTCGCGAAGACGTCCAGGCCCACCTCCTCGGCGTGCTTGGCGATCTCGACGGTTGCCTTGATCCGCTCGTGCTCCGTCGGGGTCTTGCCGGTCGTCGGGTCCGTCGTCACGTCGCCGACGGTGAAGATGCCGAACTGCATACCCATGGTTCCCCTGCCCCTTTCGTGGCCCGATCTCATTGTCGGCCACGGTAGTTGAAATCCGAACTACTCGGCAAACAGTTGCTGCATCAACGTTATTCCAGGAAACCCTTTGGCGTACGCAGCCCCTGTTGTGCCAACGTACGTCAGGTGTCCGGGGCGTTGCATCAGATCAGTCTGTACGCCGCGATCGCGACCAGATCCTTCCGCCGCTACTCCACCTACACCGCCGCGACGCTCGCCGGGATCTTCACCAACTCGGTCTTCGGGATCATCCTCAGCTTCGCCTATCTCGCGCTGTGGGAGCAGAACCCGTCGGCCGGCGGCTACCAGGCCGAGCAGGCGATCACGTTCGTCTGGATCGGGCAGGCGCTGCTGATGACGATCGCGCTGTGGAGCGGGGGCGCCACCGACGATCTCGCCGAGCGGATCCGCACCGGAGACATCGCCGTCGACCTCTACCGACCCGTCAGCGTCCTCGGCTGGTATCTCGCCGCCGACCTCGGCCGCGGGCTCTACCACTTCGCGACCCGTGGCGTCGCGCCGACGATCGTGGGTGCCCTGCTCTTCGGGCTGGTCCTGCCCTCCCCCGCCGGCGCGGCGGGCTTCCTGGTCAGTGTCGTCATCGCCGTCGTGGTCAGCTTCGCCGTCCGGTTCCTCTTCGCGGCCAGCGCGTTCTGGCTCCTGGACGCCACCGGTCCGCGGGTGCTGCTCAGTGTGCTGGCCACGTTCTTCAGCGGGCTGACGCTGCCGCTCAACCTCTTCCCGGACGGGCTGCGCCAGGTCGCGCTGGCGCTGCCTTTCGCGTCCTACATCCAGACCCCGGCCGACATCTGGCTGGGGCGCCACACCGGTCCGGACCTGATCGCCGCGATCGGTCTGCAGGTGCTGTGGGCGGTCGTCCTGCTGGCCGCGTGCGCCCTCGTGCTGCGCGCCGCGACCCACAAGGTGGTGGTCCAGGGTGGTTGAACCTCGACATGCTGGATCAGCGGCGATCCACGCGGCGCGCTCCTACTGGCTCATCGCGGCGCTGTGGATCCGGGCGTCGATGACCTATCCGGTGTCGTTCTGGACGATGACGGTCGGCGGTGTGCTGATCACCTTCCTCGACTTCGTATCGATCTGGCTGATGTTCAGCCACCTGGACACCTACGGCGGCTTCACCCTGCGCGAGATCGCCCTGCTCTATGGCGTCACCTCGATCGCGTTCCGCGTCGCCGACATGCTGGTCGGGAGCGTGGAGAAGATCGGCCAGAAGGTACGCAGCGGCGACCTGGACGCGATGATGACCAAGCCGGTCCCGGTGCTGGTGCAGCTGTGCGCCGACCGGTTCGAGCTGCGCCGGCTCGGCCAGATCGCCCAGGGCGTCGCGGTGTTCGCGTGGGCGGCGCCGATGGTGGAGTGGAACCCGCAACGGCTGCTGGTGCTCGTGGTGGCGCTCGTCTCGGGCGTGGTCATCTACTTCTGCGTGTTCGTGACCTTCTCGACGATCCAGTTCTGGACCACGGACGCCTCGGAGTTCGCCAACGCCTTCACCTACGGCGGCAACACGATCATGCAGTACCCGATGACGATCTTCCCGCGCGAGGTCGTCCGGTCGCTCACCTACCTGCTGCCGCTGGCGTTCGTGAACTGGTACCCGTGCCTGTTCCTGCTCGGCCGCACCGACCCGTACGGCGCACCGGACTGGTTCCGCTTCGCCTCGCCCCTGGCCGCGCTGGCGCTGGTCGGTGTCACCGCCCTGGTCTGGCGTCAGGGGCTCCTTCGCTACCGATCCACAGGGAGCTGATCTCGTTGTCGCTGATCGAGGTGCGGGACCTGTCCCGCGAGTTCATCATCCGCAAGCGTGCGGGTGTCGTGAGGCGTACGTCGGTGGTGAAGCACGCCGTCCACGACCTCTCCTTCGAGATCGAGGCCGGCGAGATGGTCGGCTACATCGGCCCCAACGGCGCCGGGAAGTCGACCACCATCAAGATGCTCACCGGCATCCTGGTGCCGTCCGGCGGCTCGGCCCTCGTCGCCGGCCTGGAGCCTGCTCGCCAGCGCCGGGAGCTGGCCCGGCGGATCGGGGTGGTCTTCGGGCAGCGTACGTCGCTGTGGTGGGACCTGCCGTTGCGCGACTCCTTCGACCTGCTCCGCAGGATCTACCGGATCCCCGACCAGACCTTTCGCCGCAACCTGGAGGACCACGTCGCGCTGCTCGACCTCGGCGACCTGATGGACACCCCGGTCCGGCAGCTGAGCCTGGGCCAGCGGATGCGCGGCGACATCGCCGCCGCCCTGCTCCACGACCCCGAGATCCTCTATCTGGACGAGCCGACGATCGGTCTCGACGTGGTCTCCAAGGGGCGGCTGCGCGAGTTCCTGCGCGCCCTCAACCACGAGCGCGGCACCACCCTGATGCTCACCACCCACGACCTGCAGGACATCGAGGCGCTGTGCGACCGGGTCATCGTGATCGACCGCGGCACCGCCGTCTTCGACGGCCCGCTGTCGTCGCTGCGCATCAACGGCGGCGCCTCCCGCACCCTCGTCGTCGACCTCGTCGACGAGGCGCCCGCGATCGCCGTCGAAGGGGCTCAGGTGGTCAAGGTCGAGGGCCCGCGCCAGTGGCTCTCCTTCCCTGCCGACGCGTCAGCTGCTCCGCTGGTAGCGCAGGTCGCGGCTGCGTACGACGTCGCCGACCTGTCGATCCACGAGCCCGCCATCGAGGACGTCATCCGGCAGCTCTACTCGCGCTGAGTCGGCCCATCTTGACCGAGATCCTCGCCGAGTCTGCCCGTCATGACGAGCCGACTCGGCGAGGAAGCTCGTCGGTTCGAGCCGACTCGGCAGATGATGCGAGGGCGACGAGAGTGTGTTCGAGCCGGGCCAGGAGCTGGTCGACCGACGCGGACGCGACCGACGTGTCGGGATAGCGGATCCGGACGGCAAGGCCCGAGTGGGTGCGGGAGAACCAGATCTGCACGTCGTCGGCGTGGGTGGAGGCCGAGATGTGCTGGGCGTCGCGGTCGAGATGCGCGGAGCCGCCGGGGACGTGGCGGTAGTCGAGCCAGGAGACGACGAAGACGTCGTTGCGGGTCTGCACCAGCGGCTCGGTGAGCGACCCGAGGACCTGGTCGAGCGGCACCGACCCGAGGCGTACGCCATGACGGACCGCATCACCCGCCTCGGCCAGACCCAGGTCGGTGAGCGAGGCGGGGACGGTGAGCGGGACGGTGGTGGTGTACCAGCCGATCGAGCGGGCCAGGTGCTCCGCGGAGCGGGTGGAGACCGGCGCCATCGTGTCCAGTCGCTCACCGCCGCCGAGGTCGGAGATCGCGGTGGCGAGGGCGGCCAGGACGGCGGCGTACGTCGAAGCGCCGCTCGTGCGGGCGCGGGCGCTGATGCGGTCCATCAGGTCGGCGTCGGCGAGCGGAGCCACGGCGGTGGCCTGGGCGGCCCGCTCCCCCGGTCCGAGGCCGAGCGGCAGGGGGAAGGTCGGCAGCCGGTGGCCGCGGCCGGCGAGGAAGTCACCCCATCCACGGAGCAGCGGGTCGTCAGCAGCCACCCGGGCGGGGCCGTCGGAACCCTGCAAGACGGCCTCGAGGAACGAGCCGACCGCCGGCAGCGAGGGCTCCTCGCCGCTCTCCGCGAAGGCGGCGTAGAGATGTGCCAGCTCCTCGACCGCCACGGCGACCGAGTGGGCGTCGCAGTGCAGGTGGTCCATGCCGAGCACGATCGTGGAGCGGTCGGGGCGGGAGACGGCGGCGGGCAGGAAGGCGGGGTAGCCGAACGGTACGCACCGCTCGTCGAGGGCGGCGTGCAGTGCGGCACGGGTCTCCTCGACAGTGCCGGTGTGGCCGGCGGTGGTGACCGACCAGGTCAGGGTGCCGGGATGGTGGCGGCGGGCCTGCGGCCCGTCCGCACCCGCTACGACCTCGAGCTGCAGGCTGCCGTGACGGGCGAGGAAGGCACGCCAGGTGCGCGAGAGCGCGACCGGCTCGATCGGTCCGTCGACGTCGAAGGCCGCGGCCAGCCAGACGGTCGGCGCCCCGGCCATCGCAGCGGCGAGGTGGTTGCGCTGGTTGAGCGAGAGCAAGGCGGGTGTGCCGTGGGCGGGGGCGGAGACGTCCCAGCGCAGCAGCGTGCCCGGCCGCGGCTCCCACAGGTCAGCGGCCGTGACCAGCATGTCCGGTCCCGATGATCTGATCAGCGTCCACCGGACGCACGGGCAGGCCGAGCTCGGCGAGCACGTCGTGGACCGCCTCGAAGAAGGTCGCCACGGCCCGGCCACCAGGCTGCGTGTCGGGACTCTGCGTGGCCAGCTCGAAGCGGTCGGCGAAGCGGTTGACCCACAGACTGGCGTTGGCCGTACGTCCCTCGCCGGTAAAGTGCAGCCCGGTGTCGAACGGGGTGGTGCCGGCGCCGGGGAACTTGCGTACGTCCAGGTAGGAGACCATCTGCGGGCTGGCCAGCTCGGTCGGTGCGAGCACGCCGCCGGCGACCATGGCACCGAGCGGCACGTGGACCGGGGTGCGGGCCAGCTCGCGAGCGGTCTCGAAGGCCTTCTCCGCGGCGAGCACCGTCTCCGCGAAGGTCTCCCCCAGCGACATGGACACGGGCGCGAAGTTGCAGAACCAGCCGTGCGACATCGCGGTCTCCTGCGACCGGGTGCCGAGGACGGTGATCCCCAGGTAGTCGGAGCTGCCGGTCAGCCGCTGCTCGGCGTGGGCCAGGAGCGTGAAGACGCCGCTGGCGAACCTTCCCCCGGCGGAACGGCACAGCGCCTCCAGTGCGGCCACCGCCTCGCCCTCGAGCGCGGTCCACCGCCGGACCCGCACCGGCGCGGTCTCCCCCGCATCGAGTCCCAGCGAAACCGGGAACCGCGGCAACCGTCCGCCGTGACGCGAGACGATGTCGACCCACTCGCGCACCGCCGGCGCCTCCGGGTCAGTGCCAGCGGCGATCTGCCGCTCGGCGGCGGCGTACGTCACGAAGCTGCCGGCGTCGGGCAGCGGCTCGACCTCGGCTCCGAGCGCCGCGGCATAGGCGGTGCCGAGCTCGGCCGGGACCATCAACTGCGAGGCGCCGTCGGTGAAGGCGTGGTCGCAGCCCCAGAAGTAGGTGAAGCCGTCCTCGCGCACGATCGCGCCGAGCAGGAACGGCGCCCAGGAGTCGGGGCGGCACTGCTCGTCACAGAGGCCGACGAGGAGGTCCTCCCAGCCGCCTGTCCAGTCGGCCGGCGCCTCCACCTCGACGGCCTCGAAGGCGACCACCTCGGCCGGCACCAGATGCCGCACCGGCACCTCACCCGAGAGGTCGAACCAGGTCCGCAGCCCCTCGTGACGGCTCACGAACGAGGTCAGCGCCTCCGCATAGGCAGCGGCCGAGAAGGTGCACGAGAACTCACCGGCAGTGCCGGTCCACGCCCGGTGCACGCCGCCGGCCGCGACCTTGGCGCGATAGGCGTCGAGGTGGTCGACCTGCAGGAACGAGGGCGACCCGGGCGAGACCGGCGCGGCATCGGCGGCCGCCTGGCACTCCGGCGTCGGCCGCAGCACGAGCACCCGGCCCGGCGCGGGAGCCAGATCGGCGAGCGGCCCGATCCTCATGCCGTCCCCTCGAGCGAGGCGGTTTCCAGCCGGGCGATCTCGTCGAAGAGGTCGCTCATCCCACCGATCAGGTCGCGCACGACCCGCTCCGCGGCCACCGTCTCCGGGTAGCGCGTGGAGACGTTGAGACCGTCCCGGTCGCGCACCAGCCACAGGTAGACCTCGTCGTCGGCGCGGACGGGGGCCCGCAGCGTACGGGCGTCCCAGTCGTTCCAGCGCTCGGCACCGGTGATGAAGCGGGTGTCCACGAAGGTGACCACGAAGTGCGGTGCGTCGGAGACGTCGAGCAGGTCGGCGACCCGCGCGAACGGCTGCGGCACCAGCGGCTTCGTCTCGGCGAGCGATGCCTGGACGCGCGCCGCGACCTCGGGCAGCGTCGCAGCGCCGGTGATGTCGAGGGTGACCGGGACGAGTCCGACGTACCAGCCGACAGCGGCGGCGTGCTCGGCCGTGTAGCGGGTGTGCATCGGCGCCACGAAGCGCATCCGCTCGACGCCGTGCTGTGCACGCAGGACGTACGCCATCGCGCCCATCATCCCGGCCTGGAACGAGACGCCCGCACTCTTGCACAGCTCGCCCAGCGCCCGGGCCTGGCGCGGTTCGGCGAGCCACTGCGACAGGCTGGCCTGCGGCAGCGGCGACGCCGAGGCGGGTACGTCGGTGATGCCGGTGACCGGGAAGTCGGCGAACCGGAGCCGCCCGTCGGGGCCGGCCAGCCAGTCGCGCCAGACCCGCACCGACTCGCTCTCCAGGGACATCGCCTCGCCCGTGAGCCGCTCGGCGGCGGAGTGGTCGATGTGGCTGCCGGTGGTGGGCACTGCCAGCTCGGCGAACGGCTCGCCGGCCAGCGCCCGCTGGTAGAGAGTCGCGATCTCCTCGAACCACAGGAGCTGGGAGTAGGCGTCCATGACGCCGTGGTCGGCGCCGAAGGCGAGGGTGAAGCCGTCGGCGTCGGCCACCGTCGCGAAGACGACGTAGGGCCAGGCCGACGGGTCGATGTGATCGGCGAGGAAGTCGGAGATGCAGCCGCGGGCGTCCTCGGCGTCGTACCGGCCGATGACGGTGGTCCTCACCGACACGTCCGCCGGAGCGACGACGCGACGCCGCCGTCCGGCCGCGGTCTCCACGACGGTCCCGCGCAGCGCTTCGTGACGTCCGATCCAGGCGTGGAGCGCGAGCTCGAGCGCGTCGTGGTCGAGCGGGCCGGTCAGCCGCATGATCGAACCGATCCACGAGCCCGCCTCGGCGGTGTCCAGGTGCAGCTCGTGGTTGTGGGACAGTCGGCGGTCGTCGTCGACCCAGGCGTCTGGCGCCGCGGCAGGGATCCACGCGGTCACCTCACCCGGGGGTACGTCGTACGCGGACAGCTCGGTGTACTCCATCGGAGGTGGAGTTCCTCTCTGAGGTGGGGGGCTCGTGGCGGCACAACGCCGCTCGGGGACCCGAACGAACCTCAAGAACGCCGTAGCCCGAGAAGGCGACCCGCCTGCGACGACAGCGATGTCGTCCCATGTCGCGGCCTATTGTGCACACAGGTGCGGGACCGAGTTCGACCGCCCCCGAGCGTGGGAATTCCCACACTTCTCAAGTGCCCCCGGGGGTTTACATGACGTATCAACTCCGGTTGACTCCTCCCCCTGCGCGCGCTCTTCACACGCCTTCTGCCCTATCTCGGAGGACTCCCCCATGCCCGCTGGCACTCGTGCACCGATCGACAACTCCGGTCGCCTACAGTTCGCCGACGACCTCTTCGCCCGGCGCCATCGCGGCCTCGGAAGCCCGATCGCCAACCAGTGGATCTGGCGGCTGAACAGTCCCTACGACGTGGACCGGCTGCACTACATCGCGGCCGGCCTGGCCGAGGGCGGGCTGTCGCGGAGACTGCACCGGGCGAAGTTCCCCGGCGCCCGCGACCTGTGGACCAATGCCGACCGCGACCCGTCGATCGAGCTCTACGAGGAGATCCTTCCGGTCGCCGAGATCACGCACTGGCTCCAGGAGCGTCACAGCGACCGCCTCGACCCGCACGAGGGCCTGACCTATCGGCTCACCGCGATCAACCTCGACGACGGCACCTCGGTGGTCTCGATGCTGCTGGCCCACGCGGTCGGCGACGGTGGGTCCGTGCTCGACGCCGTGTGCCGGGCGTCCCGCGGCGAGCCGCTGCGGCTGCCGCCAGCCCCTGCCACGGTGTGGCACCGTCTACGCGCCGAGGCCGCCGACTCCCGAGACCAGTGGCGGGCCGTCCGCGACTGGGCCAAGGCGCGCCGCCAGGCGAAGAAGGACGGCACCGCCGCGCTGGCCACGAAGGCACCGCGCGTCTACCCGGAAGCCACGCCGAACCCGGCGCCGGAGACGTGGCGGATGCCGCGGATGATCACCGAGTTCGACACCGAGACGATGACCAAAATCGCCGCCGAGCACGGCGGCTCGACCAATGCCTGGTTCATCAACGTGGTCGCCGACCTGCTCGTCCGCATCGACCACGTCCCGGTCGACCGCGGTGACGTCCCGGTCTCGCTGCCGATGAGCGACTTCCAGCCCGGGGACGTACGCTCCAACTCGACGCGGGTGGCCATGGTCGAGATCCCGCGCGACGTGCTCGACCGGCGCGACCTCGCCGAGATCAAGAAGCTCTCCAAGGCCGCCTACATCCGCCTGGGTCAGGCCGGTCCAGGCCTGGTCCCGGTGCCGCTGGCGATGATGCAGATGCTGCCCGACGCCGTGCTCGACAAGCTCCCGCAGCCGCCGGCGGCGGCCTGCATGGCCTCCAACCTGCCCCAGCTGCCCGACGACTACCGCTACGCGATGGGTGATGACGTACGTCTCGTGGCCGGGCTCGCCGGCTACCAGAACGCGACCGCCCAGGACGCCTACGACGTCGGCGGCGGCATCATCGCCTGGCTGATCCAGTCGGGGCCGCGTACGACGCTCAACCTGGTCGCCGCCGAGCCCGACCGCGTGCCCGACCTGGACTTCCTGAAGAACCTGGTCGTCGAGGAGCTCGGCTCGTGGGGTCTGACCGTCGAGGTGTGGTGACGCCGTCAGCGGGCTCGCTCGAGCGCATCGGCGGCCCGGGCCACCGCCACCTCGGGCGTGACCAGCCGAGGCACGACCTCGGCGGCCCGCTCACGCACGCGCGGCTTCAGCACAGCGCTGAGCGCCTCACGGAGGCGGTCGCGGTCGAGCCGGCTCGCTCTGACCGACGTGCCCACGCCGAGATCGCCGAGCAGGCGGCCCCAGACCGGTTGGTCGGCGGAGTACCACCCCACCACGCTCGGGATCCCCGCGCGCAGCACCGCAGCCGTCGTACCCGCGCCACCGTGGTGGACGGCGGCGACGCATCGCGGCAGGACCGCGGCGTGGTCGACGGCGCCCACCAGACGTACGTGGTCCGGGACGTCGACGTCGAAGGAGTTCCAACCGCTGCTGACGAGCGCGCGCAGGCCGAGATCGGCGGTCGCGGCCGCGACATCGGCCACCAGCCGGGCCGGGTCGGCCACCGGCATCGACCCGAAGCCGACGTAGACCGGCGGATAGCCCGCGCCCAGCCAGTCGCCGAGCGCGTCGGTAACTCCGGTCTCCCCCAGCCGGAGCCGGTCGGTCTCGGTCAGCGCGAGGAAGCCGGCGAACGGGCTCTGGATGCCCCATTCCCGCGGCAGCCCGGGGACGAGCAGCGGGTCGTAGGCCTGCACCTCGACCGCGCCACGGTCGCGGAGCCGAGTCTGCAGGCGCGTGCGCGCCGGGGCCAGGCCGAGGGCGGCCCGTTGAGCGTTCTCGGCCTCTCGGGTCAGCTCCCAGCGCATCCGCATGCCGACGTCCCAGGCCTTCTCCTGGAGCGCGTCGGGGCCGGGCACGACCTTCACCGACCGGTTGGAGCGCACCGGGAAGTAGTGAAGGGCAGCGAAGCCGGCGCCGATCCGCTCCGCGAGCGCCGAGCCGACCTCCTGACCGAGCAGACCTGCGACGACGACGTCGGCGCTGCCGCGGTCCCCCGCCAGCGCGGCCAGATCGGCGCGGAAGTCGTCCCAGCCGTGGGCGGAGACCTTCCGTACTGCCCGGAGCCGGGTGCGAGGATTGGCCGAGCGCATCTCCTCGCGCACCAGGGGCGAGGCGAGCAGTGCACCGCTGTCAGGGCCGACAGCATGCGGATCGAGCCCGAGCCTCGCCGCCAGCGGCAGCAGGTTGGGCGCGACCCCGACGATGACCTCGTGGCCGCGGCGGCGCAGCTCGAGGGCCACGGCGAGCGCCGGCTGCACATCGCCGCGACTGCCCATCAACCCGAAGACGAACCGCATCGCGTCCCAGAATCCCCCAACGACAGGACCCAGACCACATGCCCGAGCCTGTGATGCTGCCCTCACTGCCGCCGGCGAGCCCCGGCGCGCGTCCGGCGCCGTTCGCTCCCGAGCGCACCAACCGGCTGACGTACGACGACGAGGTCTTCCTCCGCTCCGCGACCGTGATCGGGGTACCGGTCGTCGGCCAGACCGCCTGGCGCTTCCCGGCGGAGATCCCGGTCGAGGCGGTCCAGGATGTCGTCGACGAGCTGGCCAAGGGACCGCTCAACCGCCTCGTCGTCCGCCCGAAGGCGCTCGGCGCGCGCTCCCGCTGGGTGCCGGCGACGACGGCCGAACCGGTCCGGCTGCACCCCGACCGGATCAAGCCGGACCAGGTGATGGCCTGGCTCGACACCACCACCGACGAGGTGCCGTTCGACCCGGTCAAGGGGCCGCTGTGGGCCTTCTTCATGGCCTACACCACCGACGGCGGCACGGTCGTGACCTACAACGCCTCGCACATCGTCTGCGACGGCGGGATGAAGCTCGGTGCTCTGATCGCGGCCGTACGCCGCCAGCCCCTGCCCCGGCTCCCCTTCGACGACTCCACGGCGGCCGAGGTGACCCGGAAGGACGACCGGCGCGACGCCCGGACGATGGCGCGCGCCGCGGTCCGCGGCCTCCGGGCGGCCCGCAAGGCCGGCAAGCTCCCGGCGCTCGAGGCGCAGTCGTCCGAGAAGAGGCCGGTCCCGGCCCCGCAGCACGACGACCACGTGGTCCACGACGTCGCCTTCGCCGGCGCCGACTGCCCGGTCTCGGAGTGGAACGCCGCGGTCGAGCGGGCCGGCGGCACCTCCAACACGCTGCAGGTCGCGATCTCGGTGGAGGTGCTCCTCGAGGCCGGGATCGTTCGCCCCGGGGAGCCGGTCAAGATGTCGCTGCCCGTCTCGATGCGCGGAGAGGGCGACCTACGCTCCAACGCCACCTCGGGCGTCTCGATCGCCGTCGAGACCGAGCTGCGCGACGGCGTCGGCCGAGTCACGGACCTGGCCCACATCCGGGAGCGTGCCAAGAAGGAGTTCTCCGCTCTCTTCAACGGCACTCGTCCCGACCCGATCGCCCACATCGCGCCCCTGGCCCAGATGATCCCTGACCGCGTCGCCAAGCCTCTGCTCAAGAACGTCGTCACTCCCCTCGGTCTGGCCTCAAACCTGGGCCGGCCCGACCCCGACTTCGTGGCGCCCTTCGGCGTTCCGGCCGACTCCATCGTCTTCCGCGGCCTGGCGCTCGGGGCGACGCGCGGCGAGCTGCGCCGGATGCGCGGCGGGGTGACGTCGTGGTGGTGCGAGGTGGGCGAGACCTGCAACCTCGGGATCCGCGCGCTCGACCCCGACGCGGTCCCTGACTCCGGGCGGCTGAAGGAGATCGTGACCAACGTCTACGGACGTTGGGGCCTGGTTCCTTCGTTCTGGTGAGAAGATGCGGTCATGACGATCGACGTACTCGGTGAGCCCTACACCGTCGAGACCATCGAGCTCGCGGACGACTTCGAGGGCACCGTCGTGGCCACGCTGGTGAAGCGCCCGGCCGATGACGACGCGAAGGGCGCCGTCCTCTACGTCCACGGCTTCTCGGACTACTTCTTCCAGAAGGAGTACGCCGAGTGGTGGACCGCGCGCGGCTACGACTTCTACGGCCTCGACCTGCGCAAGTACGGTCGATCGCTGCGCGAGCACCAGTCGGGGACGTACGTGGGTGACCTCGCCGAGTACTTCGACGAGATCGACGCCGCCTGGTCGCTGATCACCGAGCGCGACGGACACTCCCACATCATGCTCAGCGCCCACTCCACCGGTGGTCTGACCACCTCGCTGTGGGCCGACGACCGCCAGCCCGACGAGCTGGCCGGGATGGTGCTCAACTCACCCTGGCTCGACCTGCAGGGCTCGTTCCTGTTGCGCGAGATCGCCACCCCCGTGGTGCGCCGGCTCGGCCACCGGGCACCGATGCGCGAGCTCGGCCGTGACGTGAGCGGCTTCTACACCATGTCGCTCCATGTCGAGCACGACGGCGAGTGGGAGTTCGACCTCGGGCTCAAGCCGGTCGGCTCCTACCCGATCCGGCTCGGCTGGCTCAAGGCGATCCGCGACGGCCATGCGAAGCTCCACCGTGGGCTCGATGTGAAGGCGCCCGTGCTGGTGCTCTCCTCCGACCGCTCCAGCAAGCCCAAGGCGATGGGCGAACTGGTCCACTCGACCGACATCGTGCTCGACGTGCGCCAGATCCGCCGCTGGTCGACCGCGATCGGCCGCCATGTCACCTACGTCGCCGTCCCCGGCGCGAAGCACGACGTGATCCTCTCGCGGCCCGACGTCCGCAAGCAGGCCTACGCCGAGATCGAGCGCTGGCTGGCGGCGTACGGGGTATAGACCCCGGCGGGTATCGCGAGCCGACTCAGACCCGGAACAACACATGAACTGGCCCGACACAGTCGGGCCAGTTCTCGTTGTCAATCGCCCGATCGCCGACCCCCGGTGAACGGAAGGCAAAGTCTGTGGGCGTTAGGGTGCTGTGGTCCCGAACCCAACCGGAAGGACAACAGTGTGACTTCTGAGAAGAAGACAGACAGTCCAAAACATTCCGACCATCACAATGCCTCCGGCCTCATCAAATCCCCCACGGGCGAAGTCGTTCCCCACCCCGCGCTGGACCTGCCGATCTCGAGCGAACAGGACCAACGCAAGGGAATCGACTGGGTCGTCTTCGGCGTCGCCGCGGCCATCGCGATCGCGTTCATGGCCTGGGGCTTCATCAACACCGACGGCCTGAGCAAGGTCGCCGGCGATGCTCTCGCCTGGGTGATCGACAAGGCCGGCTGGTTCTTCATCCTGACCGCCAGCGGCTTCGTCATCTACATCATCTGGCTCGCGGTCAGTAAATACGGCAACATCCCCTTGGGCCGTGACGACGAGAAACCGGAGTTCAAGACGGCGTCGTGGGTCGCGATGATGTTCAGCGCCGGGATGGGCATCGGTCTGATGTTCTACGGCGTCAGCGAGCCGATCTCGCACTTCGTCACCCCGCCGCCCGGCACCGGCGAGACAGGCAACCCGGAAGCCATCCAGCACGCGATGTCGACCACGATGTTCCACTGGACGCTGCACCCCTGGGCGATCTACGCCGTCGTGGGTCTGGCGATCGGCTACGGCGCCTACCGCAAGGGCCGGGTCAGCCTGATCTCCTCGGCTTTCACGCCGCTGCTCGGCAAGCGCACCGTCGAGGGTCCGGCCGGCAAGGCGATCGACGTGTTCGCGATCTTCGCGACGCTGTTCGGCTCGGCCACCTCGCTCGGCACGGGTGCGATCCAGATCGAGAGCGGTCTGCAGATCGTCGCCGGGCTCGGCGAGGTCGGCAACAACGTGCTCATCGGGATCATCGCGATCCTGACGGTCTGCTTCGTGATCTCGGCGGTCTCGGGTGTCGCCAAGGGCATCCAGTGGCTCTCCAACATCAACATGGTGCTGGCGCTGTTCCTGGCGCTGTTCCTGTTCGTCGTGGGCCCGACGGTCTTCATCCTCGACCTGATCCCGACCTCGCTCGGCACCTACATCGGCGACCTCGCCCAGATGTCGGCCCGCACCGGTGTCGGCGGCACGGAGACCTCGGAGTGGCTCGGTTCCTGGACCGTCTTCTACTGGGCCTGGTGGATCTCCTGGACGCCGTTCGTCGGCATGTTCATCGCGCGGATCTCGCGTGGGCGCACCATCCGGCAGTTCGTCGCCGGCGTGCTCCTGGTGCCGAGCGCGGTCAGCGTGCTCTGGTTCTGCATCCTGGGCGGCACCGCCATCGACCTGCAGCGTGCCGGCGACGTCGACATCGCCGGCCTCGGCGGGGTGGAGTCGCAGCTGTTCACCACCCTCGACCAGTTCCCGCTGGCCACGGTGATGAGCGTCCTGGTCATGGTGCTGGTGGCGATCTTCTTCGTCTCCGGAGCCGACGCCGCCTCGATCGTGATGGGCACCCTCTCCGAGCGCGGCTCGGAAGAGCCGAGCCGGTCGACGGTCGTGTTCTGGGGCGTCGCGACCGGTGTCGTGGCCATCCTGGGCCTGATCGCCGGCGGCGCGGACGCGCTGTCCGGCCTGCAGACGATCACCATCGTGGCGGCCCTGCCGTTCACGGTGATCATGGTCGGGCTCGCGGTCTCGCTGCAGCGCGACCTGGCCCATGACCCGTTGATCGTGCGTGGTCAGTACGCCGAGGAGGCGGTGCAGCAGGCCGTCATCACCGGTGTCACCGAGCACGGCGACGACTTCGCGCTCGCGGTCATCGAGGACGACCACAGCAACGGAAACGGCACCGGGTCGGCCAATGCGGCCGTTCCTGCCGACAAGGCCTGACCTCAGGTCCGAGAGCTGATGGCGGGGTCCTCCGCGGCCCCGCCATCAGTCGTTTCTCAGCGGAGTGCCGGAGAAGCTCTCCAAGGTCACGAACTCCTCGACGGGCTGGCGCCGGAGCTTGGTGAGCTGCTTGACGGGCTTCCCCATCGGCACGACCGCGGCGACGGCGTGGCCCGCGGGCGCGCCGAGCAGCTCCAGGAGCGCCGGCTCCTCGGCGACCGCCATCGTGGTGAGCACCCCGCCGAACCCCTCGTTGCGCGCCGCCAGGAGCGTGTTCCACACCAGCGGGTAGACCGAGGCTCCGGAGACGACACCCACCCGGTCCAGCTCGGAGTCGAGGGAGGCGACCACGCCGAGGTCGACGAGGAAGACGAGCACCACCGCGGCCTTGCGCAGCGGCTCGGTCATCCCGCCCGGCACCCGGGCCGCGGCGATCTGGTCGTCGGTGAGCGCGGTCGGATGCACCGTGTTCCACGGCATCTCGCCGGCCCGCTGCTGCGCGACGTACCTGCGGGCACCCGTCGCCGACAGCTCGACCAGACGCTCCCGGGTCTCCTGGCTGCGTACGACCACGACATGGGCGCCCTGCCGGTTTCCGCCCGAGGGCGCGAAACGCGCGTTGTCGAGGATCCGGGCGAGGACCTCGTCGGGCAGCGGGTCGTCGGTGAAGTCGCGTACGGCATGGGTGGTCCGCATCGCCTCGTAGAGCTCCATGGGCCCATCCCACCAGACCCGACCCAGGCTCAGTCCAGCAGGAAGGCGACGAGTGCGGTGATGCCGACCACGACGATCACGGCGCGGAGCACGTTGGGCGGCAGCCGGCGGCCGATCTTCGCGCCCAGCAGACCTCCGATCGTGGCACCGACCGCGATCAGGGCGGCGATCTTCCAGTCGACGTCGGCCACGACGGCGAAGATGAGCCCCGAGATGCCGTTGGTGATGGCGACCAGGATGTTCTTGAGCGCATTGAGTCGCTGCAGCGACTCGGCGACCCCGATGCCGATGATCGCGATCATCAGCACACCCTGGGCCGCACCGAAGTAGCCGCCGTAGACGCCGAGCCCGGCGATCGCCGGCCAGACCCACCAGCGCTCGCTGCCATCGTCGGGCAGCTCACCGTGCCGCTCCGCGACCCACCTGGAGATGCGGGGCCCGGTGATCACCAGGAGCACGCCGAGGCCGATCAGCACCGGGACGATCGCTTCGAACGCCCCCGGCGGCAGCACCAGGAGCAGGATCCCGCCGACGGCACCGCCGATGAGCGCCGCGATCCCGAGCCTCAGGATGCGGCCGCGCTGACCGGCGAGCTCGCGACGGTAGCCCCAGGCGCCCGCCAACGAGCCCGGGACCAGACCGATCGTGTTGGACACGTTGGCGACCACCGGAGGTACGCCGAAGGCCAGCAGGGTCGGGAAGGTGATCAGCGTCCCCGAGCCGACGGCGGCGTTGATGGTGCCCGCCCCCACCCCGGCGATCAGGATGAGGGCGGACTCGAGCGGATCCACTTAGACGGTCGGCTCGGCAGGAGGCGGCGTGGGCTCGGTGGGCTGGACGGGCTGAGCAGGCTGCGCCGGCGCCGGCCGGTTGGGAGCCTCCGCCTGCTTGGCCTCGGCGAGCGCCTCCTCGACGGCCGCAGCCGCGGACGACGACTTCTCCAGGTCGAGCGTCGGCTCGGCCGAACCCATGTCGACACGCTTGAGCGGGCCCTCGACGTCGTCCGGGATGCCCTTGAGGCTGTTCATCGTCGAGCCGAGGCCCTCGAGGGCCTTGCCGATCTCGCTCGGGACGATCCACACCTTGTTGGCGTCGCCCTCGGCGATCTTCGGCATCATCTGCAGGTACTGGTAGGCCAGCAGCGACTGGTCGGGACGGCCGTCGTGGATCGCCTGGAAGACGGTCTGGATGGCCTGGCCCTCACCCTGGGCACGCAGGATCGCGGCCTCACGGTCGGCCTGCGCCGCCAGGATCTGCGACTCGCGCTGACCCTCGGCGTTGAGGATGGCGGACTGCTTGTTTCCCTCGGCGGAGAGGATCGCGGACTGACGCTGACCCTCGGCGGTCAGGATCGCGGCGCGCTTGTCGCGGTCGGCACGCATCTGCTTCTCCATCGCGTCCTTGATGGACATGGGCGGGTCGATGGACTTGATCTCGACGCGCTTGACCTTGATGCCCCAGCGGCCGGTGGCCTCGTCGAGGACGATCGAGAGGCCGGAGTTGATCTGCTCACGGCTGGTCAGCGTCTCCTCGAGGGTCATGCCACCGACGATGTTGCGCAGGGTGGTCATGGTGAGCTGCTCGACGGCCTGGATGTAGTTGGCGATCTCGTAGGTCGCCGCGACCGGGTCGTTGACCTGGAAGTAGATGACCGTGTCGATCGACACCGTCAGGTTGTCTTCGGTGATCACCGGCTGCGGCGCGAACGCGACGACCTGCTCACGCATGTCGATCATGTAGCGCACCTTGTCGACGAACGGGATCACCGCGTTCAGGCCGGGGTCACGCTTCGACTGGAACTTGCCGAAGCGCTCCACGATGCCGACCCGCGCCTGCGGGATGATCTTGATCGTCTTGGCCAGCGTGGTGATCACCAGCACCGCCAAGATGACCAGGAGGGCCAGGATGATGCCACCCATTGCCAATCAGTCCTTGTCTATTTCGGTTGCGTCAGGTTGCCCGGAAACTACGGAGTCCCGAGCTCCGGAAGAGGATGGACGTACGCCGTCGCTCCTCTGATCTCGAGCACCTCGACCGGAGTTCCGGCCGCGATCACGAGCGTCTCGTCATAGGGCTGAGCGGTCCAGAGCTCGCCCTCGAGCTTGAGCTGCCCAGGCTTGTGGGCACTGATCTCCACGGGCGAGACGGCCTGGACGCCGATCAGCTTCTGCGCGCCGATCTGGATCTCCGGGCCGTGGTGGAGCCGCCTGGCCAGCCCCGGACGTACGACCGCGAGCATGGAGACCGAGACCGCCAGTGCGACGACCGCCTGGATCACGAAGCTGTCGGTGAACGCGCCGGTCACCGCACCCGCGAAGGCACCGGTCGCCAGCATCAGCAGGATCAGATCCAGGCTGAAGAGCTCTCCGACGACGAGCAGCGCTCCCAGTGCCGTCCAGATCGCCCAGTCCCAGTCCTGCCAGTCCATGGGCGTCACCCTATCCAGGTGACACCGTCGACGTGGGGATGTTTCCGTACCGGGTTGCTAACGGTTTCTTTACCGAGGGTGTCTTTCCGGGCTATCGGGTGTGGCGGGCCCGGCGCTTGGCCCAGTAGCGACCCTCGCTCGTCTCCAGCTCGAGCGGCATACCGAAGGTCTTGGAGAGGTTGGCCGCGGTCAGCGTGTCCTCGATGAGCCCCTGAGCGGTGATCCGGCCCGACCGCATCATCAGGACGTGGCTGAAGCCCGGCGGGATCTCCTCGACGTGATGGGAGACGAGCACCGTAGCCGGGCTGTCGGGGTCGTAGGCGAGGGTCGACAGGGTGGAGACGAGGTCTTCACGGCCGCCCAGGTCGAGACCGGCGGCCGGCTCGTCGAGGAGCAGCATCTCCGGGTCGACCATCAGCGCGCGGGCCAGCTGGACCCGCTTGCGCTCGCCCTCGGACAGGGTGCCGAACCGCCGCTCACCGAGGTGCTTGATGCCGACCTCGATCAGCAGCTCCTGGGCGCGGTCGTGGTCGAGGTCGTCGTAGTGCTCGCGCCAGCGGCCGACGACGCCGTAGGACGCGCTGACCACGACGTCGCGGACGAGCTCTTGGCGCGGGATCCGGTCGGCGAGCGCGGCGGAGGTCAAGCCGATGCGCGGGCGCAGCTCGAAGACGTCGATGCGGCCGATCTGCTCGCCGAGCACCTTCACCACGCCCGAGGTCGGGTGGAGCTGGGCCGCGGCGGTCTGGAGCAGCGTGGTCTTGCCGGCGCCGTTGTGACCGAGGATCACCCAGCGTTCATCCTCCTCGACCACCCAGCTCACAGAGTCGAGAAGGGCGTTGCCCCCACGGCGTACGGTGACGTCGGTGAACTCCAGCACGGCTGCCATGGCGGCAAATCTATCGGCAGGGGTCCGCGGGCTCGGGGATAGGGTGGGCGCCCGTGAGTCTTGAGGATTCGGAGCTGGATATGGGGTGGGACGAGTCCACCCCTGAGGCGCTTCGGCTGGCGTGGTGGGTGACGGCGTGGCTGCGCGGTGAGGCGGTCACCGACCTGGTGCTCGACGCGGTGATCGGGCCCGATGCCACCCACACCGTCAGCGGGCTCGCCGCGCTCGGGCTCGGTGGCGCCGAGGGGGTCGCGGACACGCTGGTGAGCGGGATGGGACGGCTGCGTACGGAGGGGGCGACCGCCGTCGGCGTCGCTTTCCCGGCGGAGGGCGACCCGGTCGGACTGGGTGGTCCCCGGCCGTTCAACGACGCCGCGCTGGAGGCCGGCGAGGCCGTCGTGTGCGACGCGGGCATCGGCCTCGTACCGGTCCGCGTCGGCGCGGTGCTCGAATGGCAGGCGTACGCAGCCCAGCGCCGTCAGCTCCCCGACGTCGGTGAGGCCGACCGGGCTCTCCGGCTCGCCCTGAGCGAGTCGGCGACGGCGCTCGCCGAGCTCGACGTCGCCCGATGGCGGCCCGAGGTCGCGGACCGTCTGATGAACCTGCGCCACCGGCCCTCGCTGGCCGGCGCGCCCGGGGTGCCGACGCGGTGCGTGGAGCTCGCCGCCCGTGGCGTACAGGCCCGCGAGATCGTCGCGCTGGCGCTGGAGGACGAGGGCGGGGCGGTGTCGGCCTCGGAGATGCTGCGGCGCCGGGAAGCACTCGTCGGCCTCGACCGCGCGGCACGGAGGGCGCTCACCGCCGCCGGATCGCCCGAGGTGTGGCCGCCGGACTGAGACGCAGGGCCCGGCTCCACTATCCTGTGCAGCGATGACCGAGGAATTCGACGCGCTCGAGCGCCGTCCCGACACCCTGCTGATCACCCTCGCCGGAAATGACCGTCCCGGGCTGACCTCGGCCACCCTGGCGACCCTCGCGCTGGCGGGGGTCGATGTGGTCGACCTGGAGCAGATCGTGCTGCGGGCGCGGCTCGTGCTCGGACTGCTCGTGACGGCTCC
Source organism: Nocardioides sp. NPDC057772 (assembly GCF_042798075.1). Classification (NCBI taxonomy): domain Bacteria; kingdom Bacillati; phylum Actinomycetota; class Actinomycetes; order Propionibacteriales; family Nocardioidaceae; genus Nocardioides; species Nocardioides sp. NPDC057772. The sequence goes on along the minus strand of NZ_JBHVKN010000007.1, from coordinate 37,352 downwards.
CGCCGACGCGGCGAGCACCGAGGCGCTCAAGCACGCGATCGAGGAGACCGCCCATGCCCTCGACATGACCGTCGAGATCGAGGAGGGGGTCGGCGACACTCCGCGCGAGCCCGCCGACCGCGCCCGGGTCACGGTCCTCGGGTTGCCGCTGAAGGCGGCGGCGCTGGCGTCGGTGACGCGCACCATCGCCTCCGCCGGCGGCAACATCGACCGGATCATCCGGCTGGCCCGCTACCCGGTCACGGCCTTCGACCTGCACGTGAGCGGGGCCTCGCCCGACGAGCTGCGGGTGACGCTTTCCGCCGAGGCCGCCGCCCAGGGCGTCGACATCGCGGTGCAGCCCGCCAACCTCGTCCGCCGTGGCATGCGCCTGATCGTCATGGACGTCGACTCGACGCTGATCGACGGCGAGGTGATCGAGATGATCGCCGCCCACGCCGGCTACGAGAAGGAGGTCGCCTCGGTCACCGAGGCGGCGATGCGCGGCGAGCTCGACTTCGAGGAGTCGCTCCGTGGGCGGGTGAAGTATCTGAAGGGCGTCCCCGCGACCGCCCTGGACGAGGTCTACGCCGGGCTGCAGCTCAACCCGGGAGCCCGGACCATGGTCCGCACCCTGCGCCGCCTCGGCTACCGCTTCGCCATCGTCTCCGGCGGGTTCTCGCAGATCACCGACCGGCTCGCCGCCGACCTCGGCATCCACTACGCCCGCGCCAACGAGCTCGAGATCGTCGACGGCGTGCTCACCGGTGAGGTCGTCGGCGAGGTCGTCGACCGTGCCGGCAAGGCCCGCGCGCTGCGTGAGTTCGCCGCCGAGATCGGCATCCCCGAGGCTGCCACCGTCGCCATCGGCGACGGCGCCAACGACCTCGACATGCTCGCCGCCGCAGGCCTCGGGATCGCCTACAACGCCAAGCCCGCGGTCCGCTCGGCCGCCGGGACCGCCATCAACGTCCCCTACCTCGACACGATCATGTATCTCCTCGGGATCTCCCGCGAGGAGATCGAGGCCGCCGACGCCGAGGCCGGCATCGTCACCCCCGCTCCCCCGCTGCTCTGAGCCTCCTGCCGAAGCGTCAGGCGCGTCGGGCGAAGCGTCACGTACGTCGGCCGAGTGGCAGGCGGGTGACATCTCGACCGACCTGCTTGACGCCTCGGCCGTCGCGAGTGACTTCTCGGCCGTGGCTGGTCTCAACCCCGCCTGCCGATCTGTCGAGACGTCACTCCCGCTGGCCGAGTTGGCAGCGGTGTGACGCCTCGAGCAACGTACTTGACGTCTCGGCCGACGTACGTGACGTCTCGGCCGACGCCGGCGACGTCTCGGCGGTCAGGCGCGGGCGACGTGGAAGGCGGTGACCGAGGCCTCGGTCTCGTCGAGCTCGGACCAGTCGCCGTCGTAGGTGAGGACGGCGACGGCGGCGGTGGGAAAGCCCAGCGCGAGCTGGTTGCCGGCCTCGTCGTCGCCCTCGCCGTCGTCGAGGAGCTGCACCAGCGAGAACATGGTGGGGTTGTGGCCGATCACCACGACCGTGTTGTGGCCGTCGTCGACCGCACGGATCAGATCGAGGGCGGTGGAGGTGCCGGCGGCGTACAGACCTTGGTCGTACTCCGCCAGCGTCAGGTCCCACGACGCCCCGACTGCGACGTCCTCCCAGGTCTGGGTGGTGCGGTCGGCCGCCGAGACCAGCACGTAGTCGGGGACCACGCCCTGCTCGGCCAGCCACTCACCCGCCGCCACCGCGTCGGCGTGGCCGCGCTCGGTCAGCTGACGCTCGTAGTCGGTGGGAGCCGACGCCTCCGCCTTGGCGTGCCGCATGATGACAAGGGTCCGCATGCGGCAACCCTATGACCTCACGCTCCCAGCGAGTGATAGCCCCCGTCGACGTGGACGATCTCGCCGGTGGTCGCCGGGAAGAAGTCCGAGATCAGCGCACAGACGGCCTTGGCGGTCGGGCCCTGGTCGGTGTTGTCCCAGCCGAGCGGTGCCCGGGTGCCCCAGCCCTCGTCGAGCTCCTCGAAACCCGGGATCGCCTTCGCGGCGAGCGTCTTGAGCGGACCCGCGGAGACGAGGTTGCAGCGGATCCCGTCGGGACCGAGGTCACGGGCCAGGTAGCGCGAGGTCGACTCGAGTGCGGCCTTGGCGACACCCATCCAGTCGTACGCCGGCCAGGCGATCGTCGCGTCGAAGGTCAGCCCCACGATCGACGAGCCGGAGCCCAGGAGCGGGCGGGTCGCCATGGCGAGCGACTTGAGCGAGTAGGCGCTGACCTGGACCGCCTGGGAGACGTCGTCCCACGGGCCGTCGAGGAACTTGCCACCGAGGAGCGTCTCGGGGTTGCCGTACGCGATCGAGTGCACGACCCCGTCGAGCCGCTCGACACCCTCGGCCCGGAGCGCGTCGGCGAGGCCGTCGAGGTGCTCCTGGTTGGTGACGTCGAGATCGAGGACCGGCGGCTCCTCGGGGAGCCGCTTCGCGATCCGCTTGGTGATCGACAGCGCGCGGCCGAAGTTGGAGATCAGGACGCGGGCGCCCTGCTCCTGGGCCACCTTGGCCACCGCGAAGCCGATCGAGGAGTCCATCGTGACTCCCGCGACGAGAACAGTCTTGCCGTCCAACAAACCCATGATCAGTGCCCCATTCCAAGTCCGCCGTCGACCGGGATCACGGCCCCGGTCACATAACCCGCATCTGCCAACCACGTCACGGCCGAGGCCACCTCGTCCGGCGTCGCGTAGCGCGCCAGCGGGACCCGGTCCGTGATCGCCTTCTGCTGCTCGTCGGTGAGCACCGCGGTCATCTCGGTCTCCACGAAACCGGGCGCGACCACGTTGGCGGTGATCCCCCGCGAGCCGAGCTCGCGTGCGAGCGATCGGGCCATGCCGACCAGGCCGGCCTTCGAGGCCGCGTAGTTGACCTGGCCCGGGTTGCCCATCAGGCCGACCACCGAGGAGATGAAGATGATCCGGCCGCGGCGCATCCTCAGCATGCCCTTCGAGGCGCGCTTGGCGAGACGGAACGACGCGGTCAGGTTGGTGTCGATCACCGAGGTGAAGTCGTCCTCCGACATCCGGAGCATGAGCGTGTCCTTCGTGATCCCGGCATTGGCCACGAGGACCTCGACGGGGCCGTGGGCGGCCTCGGCGGCGGCGTACGCCTCCTCGACGGCGGCAGGGTCGGTGATGTCGCACACCAGGTCCAGAGCACCCTCCGGAGCCCCGCCCTTGCGGGAGGTCACGGCCACCTTGTCGCCGTTGGCCACGAAGGCCTCCGCGATCGCTCGGCCGATGCCGCGGCTACCACCCGTGACGAGCACCGAGCGGGGTGCCCGCGATGGACTCTGCGTTGTGGGGTTTTCACTGTCAGTCACAGGCGCGACGGTAGCGATTACTTCGGCGTACGACCAATGCCTTCGACTTGCTTGTGAGGAACCTCCAAAGTCCTTCGGAGCGCCCCTGTTGGGACCACACCAACGAACGGGCGCCACCGGGCACGACCTAGACTGGCGGTATGTCCAAGGCGCAACCGATCAGGATCACCACCGCCGGCCGAAGCCGCGCCGAGGACATCGCCCTTCGGCAGAAGCGCTACGCCATCTCGATGTCGATCCGTTCGCTGTGCTTCATCGGCGCCGTGATCGCCGGCCTGGCCGGCATCGGCTGGCTGTGGCCGATCCTGATCGCGGCGGCCCTGATCCTGCCCTACATCGCGGTCGTGATGGCCAACGCGACCAACACCAAGAGCGACCAGATGAACCTCATGGACTCGCCCTACGGCGCGCGCCAGCTGACCGGCGGACGCCAGCAGCAGCTCCGCGAGAAGGGCGAGGACTGATGGGGGCGCTCGACTCCGATCTGTGCTCGGCCAAGGGCTGCCAGGACCCCGGATCGTGGGAGCTGCAGTGGAACAATCCCAAGATCCACACGCCCGAGCGGCGTAAGATCTGGCTCGCGTGCGAGACGCACAAGCAGTCGCTGAGCGACTTCCTGGGCGCGCGCGGATTCCTCAAGGACGTCGTCCCTCACTAGCTGTTCCACCAGAGAGGCCGTGCGATGAACCCGATCCCCGTACTCCTCGACTGCGACCCCGGCCACGACGACGCCATCGCGATCCTGCTGGCCCTGGGCAACCCACACATCGACCTGCTCGGCATCACCACCACCTTCGGCAACTGCCCGGTGGACAAGGCGACCTACAACACCCAGCGGATCCTCGCGCTGGCCAGGCGACCTGACGTCCCGGTCGCAGCCGGAGCCGCCGGGCCGCTGGCCGGCGCGGCCCACATCGGCGACTTCATCCACGGCGCCAGCGGGATCGACGGGCCCGACCTCCCGGAGCCGCTCGCTCCCCCGGTCCCGCTCGACGCCGTCGAGTTCCTGCGTACGTCGCTCCTGACCGCATCGGCCCCCGTCACCGTCGTCGCCACCGGACCGATCACCAACGTCGCGGTGCTGCTGCGCGACCACCCGGAGGTCACCGAGCGGATCGCGGAGATCGTCTTCATGGGCGGCTCGACCGACCGCGGCAACACGACCCCGGCCGCTGAGTTCAACGCCTACGCCGACCCCGACGCCCTCGACATCGTCCTCGCCAGCGGGCTCCCGATCCGGATGGTCGGCCTCAACCTCACCCATCAGGCGCTGGCGACCCCCGACGTCGTCGCCCGGATGCAGGCCATGGACCATCCGGTCGGCCGGGCCTGCGCCGACCTGATGGGCTTCTTCGGCGGCACCTACTCCGACGTCTTCGACTTCGCCGCTCCCCCGGTCCACGACCCCTGCACCATCGCCGCCCTCATCGACCCCGGCCTGATCATCTGGCACAAGTCGTTCGTCGCCGTCGAGACCGAGGGCCGCTGGACCCGCGGCGCCACCGTCGTCGACCTCCACGACCGTCTCGACGAGCCGCCCAACGCCCTGGTCGCGCTCACCCTCGACGTCGAGGCCTATTGGGGGCTGGTCCTGGGTGCGTTGGAGCGAGTCGGGTCCTGACCCGCCGGCAGCTAGCCCCCGATCGCGGACATCGGGCGGTCGGGCTGCAGGAAGCCGAGGTCGTCGATGCCGTGGCCGGCGCGCTTGCCGGCCATGGCGGTGACCCACCGCGCGGCGAGGTCGTCGTCGGAGGCGCCGGCACGCAGCGGCGTACGCAGGTCCGACTCGGAGCGCGCGAACAGGCAGTCGCGCACCTGCCCGTCGGCGGTGAGGCGCACCCGGTCGCAGTCGCCGCAGAACGGGCGGGTGACGGAGGCGATGATGCCGACCTTGGCCGGGCCGCCGTCGACGTAGAAGAGCTCGGCGGGCGCGCTGCCGCGTGGTTCCTCGGCCGGGGTCAGGTCGAACGCCGCCGACAACGCAGCGAGCGTGTCGTCGGCGGTCACCATGGTATCGCGTGACCACCCGTGCTGGGCGTCGAGCGGCATCTGCTCGATGAACCGCAGCTCGTAGCCCCGCTCGACCGACCAGCCGAGCAGCTCAGCGGCCTGGTCGTCGTTGACGCCCCGCAGCAGCACCGCGTTGATCTTGATCGGTCCCAGACCGGCGTCCGCGGCGGCCTCGAGACCGGCCACGACGTCGTGCAGGCGGTCGCGGCGGGTGATCTCCGCGAACGTCTCGGGCCGGATCGAGTCCAGGGACACGTTGACCCGGTCGAGCCCCGCCTCCGCGAGCGACTCTGCCATCCGGGCCAGACCGAGCGCGTTGGTGGTGATCGACAGCTCGGCGTCGGGAGCGACCTCGCGGGTGCTGGCGACGATCGAGACCAGCCCGCGACGGACCAGGGGCTCCCCGCCGGTGAACCGCACCTCGTTCACGCCGAGCCGGCCCGTGGCGACGCCGATCAGCCGCACGACCTCGTCGTCGGTGAGCACCTCGTCACCGGGCATCCAGTCGAGCCCTTCCGGCGGCATGCAGTACGTGCAGCGCAGGTTGCAGCGATCGGTCAGCGAGACGCGCAGATCGGTCGCGACCCGGCCGAACCGGTCGACCAGCTTCTGCTGCACCTGATCTGTCGGGGAGGTCGTCATCACACCAGTCTAGGCAGCCTCGACCCGGATCGTGAGCGAGGACCGCATGCCAGTTAGTCTCGTAGGGTGAGTTCGTTCCGTTTCCTGCTCAGCCGACGCTGGGCCGGTTTCACGGTGTTCGTGCTGATCCTGGCCTACGGGACGTGGTGGCTGGGCCAGTGGCAGTTCGACCGTCTCGAGGACCGCAAGGCCCGGAACGAGATCGTCCGCACCAACGAGCACGCCGAGCCCGTGCCCGTCTCCGACGTGCTGGCCGAGGGTACGAAGGTCGCCGAGAAGGACCAGTGGCGGCGGGTGACCGCGACCGGGACGTACGCGGTCGACGACACGATCATCTGGCGCTACCGCACCCCCGACGACGCCAAGGGCATCGACATCGTCGTCCCGCTGGTGCTCTCCGACGGCACCGCGGTGCTCGTCGACCGCGGCTGGCTCCAGACGGAGTCGCAGGACGAGTTCGACGATCTCCCCGCCCCGCCGTCGGGTGAGGTCACCATCACCGGCTGGGTCCGCGCCGACGGCACCGGCGACTCCACCGATGTCGCCCAGGTCGACGGCTACCACGCCACCCGCGCGCTCTCCTCGACCCAGGTCGCGAAGGTGCTCGACGAGCCGCTGCTGACCGGCTGGCTCCACCTCGACACCGAGTCCCCCGAGCCTGCCACCCAGCTCCGCAAGGCCGACCTCCCCGAGCTCGACAACGGCCCCCACTTCTTCTACGGGCTGCAGTGGTGGTTCTTCGGAATCCTGGCGGTCGCCGGGTTCTTCTACCTGATGTACGACGAGCGGCGTACGCAGAGCCGGGACGAGTCGGCCGCCTCCGAGGATTCCCCGGCCGACGATGGGAAGACCGACGAACGCGCCCGCAAGAAGGCTGCCAAGCTCGCCCAGAAGCAGGCCGTGAAGGCGGCCTACCAGGCTGCGTACGAGAAAGAGCGCAGCGGGAAGAGTTAGCGCCGGAACTGCGTCTCGTAGAGCTCCGCGTAGAGCCCACCGTCGGCGAGCAGGGACTCGTGGGTGCCGGACTCGACGACACGCCCGGCCTCGATGACGAGGATGCGGTCGGCGGCGCGGATGGTGGAGAGCCGGTGGGCGATGACGATGGAGGTACGTCCCGCCAGCGCCGCGTCGAGGGCGGTCTGCACCGCGGCCTCGGACTCGGAGTCGAGATGGGCGGTGGCCTCGTCGAGCACCACGATCTGCGGCGCCTTCAGCAGCAGCCGGGCGATGGCGAGTCTCTGACGCTCGCCGCCGGAGAGCCGGTAGCCGCGGTCGCCGACGACGGTGTCCAGACCGTCCGGGAGCGCCTCGACGACGGCCGCGATCTTGGCTGCCTCGAGAGCTGCCCAGATCTCCTCGTCGGAGGCTCCGGGCCGGGCGTAGAGCAGATTGCCGCGCACGGTGTCGTGGAACATGTGGGCGTCCTGGGTCACGTAGCCGACCGCGGCCTCGAGTGACTCCAGGGTCACGTCGCGCACGTCGAGACCGCCGACCTCGACCGAGCCGGAGCGCACGTCGTAGAGCCGGGCGATCAGGTGGGTGATCGTCGACTTCCCGGCGCCCGAGGGGCCGACCAGGGCGACCATCTCCCCCGGCTCGGCGGTGAAGTCGATGTCGGTCAGGACCTCGCGCACCTCGCGGCTCTCCGGGCGCGCGATCGTCTCCAGCGAAGCGAGCGAGACCTCGTCAGCGCGAGGGTAGGTGAAGGCGACGTGGCGGAACCGCACGGATGCCGCGTCCGCCGGCACCTCGACCGCGTCGGGCTTCTCCTTGATCAGCGACGGCAGGTCGAGGACCTCGAAGACGCGGTCGAAGCTGACCAGGGCGGTCATCACGTCGATGCGTACGTTGGAGAGCGCCTGCAGCGGCCCCAGCAGCCTGACCAGCAGCAGACCGAGCGCGGTCAGGGTGCCGAGCGTGACGTCGCCGCGGATCACCATCCAGCCGCCGAAGCCGTAGACCAGCGCGGTCGCCAGCGCGGGCACCATCTGCATGGTCGCGCCGAACAGGCGAGTCAGCAGCGCGATCCGGATCCCGAGGCGGCGTACGACATCGGCACGCTGCGCGAACGCGGCATCCTCCTCCTCGCGTCGGCCGAAGAGCTTGAGCAGCAGAGCGCCACCGACGTTGAACCGCTCGGTCATCGTCGTCGCCAGCGCCGCGTTGCCGTCCATCTGCTCGCGGGTCAGTCCCGCCAGGCGGCGTCCGACCCAGCGGGAGG
>NZ_JBHVKN010000007.1:21595-29104 GCF_042798075.1 Nocardioides sp. NPDC057772 | reverse complement strand
GAACAGGGCGACGCACATCAGCGTCACCTGCCACGACAGCACCAGCATCGCCGCGCCGACGACGAAGACCGAGATCAGGTTGGAGACGCTGTTGGACAGCGTCGAGGTGAACGCCCGCTGCGCGCCGAGCACGTCGGTGTTGAGACGGCTCACCAGCGCACCGGTCTGCGCCCGGGTGAAGAAGGCCAGCGACTGGCGCTGGACGTGACCGAAGACCTGGGTGCGCAGGTCGAAGATGAGGCCCTCGCCGATCCGCGTCGACAGCCAGCCCGACACGACCCCGAAGGCCATGTCGATCACGGCGACCAGCGCCATCGCCGCGGCCAGCCAGATCACCAGCGAGACGTTCTTGTCGAGAACCCCGTCGTCGATCAGTCGCTGGGTCAGCAGCGGGGTGACCACCACGAGCGCGGCGTCGAAGACGGTGAACAGCAGGAAGGCGCTGATCAGGGCCCGATGGGGCCTGGCGTAGGAGATGACGCGCTTGACGGTGCCCTTCGGCAACCCTCGCTCGAGCACGGTCCGGTCGGCTCGCAGGTTGCGCATGATCCCGCCGCCGCCCATCGCCCCGCCCGTCGTACCGAAGCCTGGACCCATTTGTGACACCCCGTCACCTTAGTCGCCCGGCCGCGTAAGGCCGCTTCGAGGACGGTCGTCGAAATATGGTCAAAATCACCTCGGGTAGGTGACCAAGCGCTCTGTTGGTGGTATGAAGTGGTGCGCGTGTGTGCGCCGGTCGCCGGGGGTTGGATCAGGAATCGCCCCCACTGCCCTGACCCGCGGGTTCATGCCCTGACTGCTCACCCCCACACCAGGTGCCCGACATGACCCGACCACTCCTGGTCCGACTCCACCGAGCCGGTCCATGGTTCTGCAGCACGGCGATCCTCCTCTTCGTCGCGCTCTCCCCCGTCATCTTCGTCACCGCCTCGGGCGACCAGTGGTTCTGGCGTTGGATCCTCGCCGGCGTACCTGTCGTCGCCCTGACCCTCTGGCTCACCGCGATGGCCTACGAAGCCACCCCCGCCGAGGCGTCACCCCCGTCGGCCGAGGCGTCGGGTACGCAGGCCGAAGCGTCGCCGGCGTCGGCCGAGTCGGCACCCGATGACGTCTCGATCGACGCGAGTGACGTCTCGGCCGACCTGCCCGACGTCTCGGCCGACCTGCCCGACGTCTCGGCCGACCTGCCTGACGTCTCGGCTGAGGTGGCCAAGCCTGGCGGGGAGGCCGGGATGCGGGTGGCGGTGCTGTCGCTGTCCCGCAAGGTGCAGGCGTCGGCGCACCGGATCCAGGAGGAGTCGACGCGGATGGTGGCCAAGTTCCCGGCCGAGCCGGACGTGCTCGAGGCGGGGATGCGGGTCGACCACGCGGCGGCGCAGCAGGCGCGGCTGGCGCAGAGCATCGCCACGCTGTGCGGGGAGCAGCCCGGACAGCACTGGAGCGACCCGCTGGCCATCGCGGACGTCGTACGCGGCGCGGCCGGCCGGATCACCGCCTACCGCCGCGTCCGGATCGAGGGCGACCCGCCGGTCGCGGTCCAGGGCGCCTACGTCGAGCCGCTGATCCACCTCGTCGCCGAGCTCCTCGCCAACGCGACCCAGTCCTCGCCGCCGGCGACCGAGGTGCTGGTGACGATCCGTTCCGTACGCCGCGGGGCGGCCCTCGAGATCGACGACGCGGGCGTCGGCATGGACGAGACCAACCTGGCCTGGATGCGTGAGATCGCCTCCGGCACCCGGCAGGTGCGCCTGCAGGATCTCGGCGAGATCCCGCAGACCGGGCTGGCGGTGGTCGGCACCTACGTACGCCGCCACGGATTCCGCGTCGACCTGACCGAGTCCGTCCACGGTGGCCTGCGGGTCGCCGTGCTCGTGCCCGAGGCGATGACCACCCCGCTCAGCCCTGCCGACGGGGAGCTGGTCGCGCCGCGTACGCCGCCCTCGCTTCCCGTCCCCCAGCAGCACGAGCCGTCGCTGATCACCTCCGACGGCCTGCCACAGCGCCGCTCCAAGCGGGGCCAGCGCGTCGCGACCGGACAGCAACCGGTCACCCGAGTCGTCCCACCCCGCCCGGAGCCGACCGCCGAGCAGGCGGGCGCCTGGATGAGCAGCTTCCTCGGCGCGCCGGCCACCATCGCTCCGGCCACCACCGCGGAGACCGATTCCGCACCCGAGAACCACTGGAGGAACCATGACCGATGAGAACAGCTGGATGCTGGAGCTGGTCGCGGGGGTACGCGGCGTACGTCATGTCGTGGTCCTCTCCGCCGATGGGCTCGTCCGGGTACGCACGAGCCACACACCCCGCGCGGAGGCCGACAAGCTGGCCGCGGCCTGCGCGGGGCTGACCTCGCTGGGCCACGGGATCAGCCGGCAGTTCGGCGCCGACGCCCACCCCCGGCAGGTGATGGTCGAGTTCAACGGCGGCTTCCTGTTCATCCGTGGCGCCGGCGACGGCTCCCGGCTCGCGGTGGTCACCGAGATGAGCATCGACCCCGCGCTGGTCGCCCAGCAGATGCAGGCGACCGTCCTGATGATCGGGGAGCGCGCGATGAGCACCCCGAGACGCTCGATCTGACCCGACCTGACCCGATGCCCGACGCCCCCGACGACGACTACGTCGACCACCCGATCCGGTCCTACGTCCGGACCGGCGGCCGCGCCCGCCCGACCCATCGGCTGACACCGGCTACGCTCCTGATCGGCCACGCCAGCCCGTCGGCGACCTCGGTGGGGCGCCAGGAACGCGAGGTCCTCTCCCAGTGTCTCGGCGTGATCTCCATGGCCGAGATGGCCGTCCATCTCGGCCAGCCGGTCAGCGTCCTCGCGGTGATCGCCTCGGACATGATCGACGCCGGCCTGATCGGCGTACGCCCCGACAGCGACACCACCGCCGGCCCCTCCCGCGAAACCCTCCAGAAGGTGCTGCATGCTCTCAACCACCTCTGACAGCCACTACCTGGCGCCGACGGTCGTCGAGTCGGTCAAGATCTTGGTGGTCGGCTCCTTCGGAGTCGGCAAGACCACCCTGATCGGCTCGGTCAGCGAGATCGAGCCGCTCAGCACCGAGGAGTCGATCACCCAGGCCAGCGAGGGGATCGACGCGGTCGAGGCAACCCCGGAGAAGACGACGACCACGGTCGCGATGGACTTCGGCCGGATCACCCTGACCGATGAGATCGCGCTCTACCTCTTCGGCACCCCTGGCCAGCGCCGCTTCTGGGACCTGTGGTCCGGCCTCGCCGAGGGCGCCGCCGGTGCCCTCGTCCTGGTCGACACCCGCCGGCTGGAGGACTCCTTCGAGGTGCTGGACCAGCTCGAGACGCGTACGTCACTCCCCTTCGTGGTCGCCGTCAACCAGTTCCCCGGCGCGCCGAACTACGAACCCGACCAGATCCGGACCGCGCTCGACCTCGACGACGAGACCCCGATCGTCGTGTGCAACGCCAAGAGCCGCAACGCCTGCGTCCGCGCGCTCGCAGCGCTCGTGCGCCACGCCCTCAAGGCCCAATGAGCCAATGACGCACTGATCCGCTGACCCGCTGAGACCACACAGTCCCGACCCCGACGAACAGGCCCCGCGATGACCCCCACCCGCACCGTACGTCTCGCCGACCTCACCGACGTCGTCCAGGCGCCAGAGACCGTCGGGCCACGGGCACGGGAGGTGCACGAACGGCTCCGGGCCGAGTGGGGGCCGGTGGCCCCGGCCGAGCTCTCGCCCGGCGTACGCGTCTGGTTCGTGATGGGCTATGCCGAGTTCAGCGAGGTCATCCGCAACGAGGACGTCTTCTCCCGCAACGGCGACAACTGGAGCGCGGTGCAGGAGGGCAGGATCCACCCGGACATGCCGATCTACCCGTTCGTGACCACCCGGCAGAACTCCTTCCACAACGACGGCGAGCTGCGCCGGCGGCTGCGCTCCCCGGTCGACCGGGCCCTGTCCCGGGTCGACGAGCACGGCTACGCCGCGCAGGTACGCAGCATCTGCAACGACCTCGTCGATGACATGCTCGAGCGCGGCGAGGCCGACCTCGTCCAGGACTACGCGGTGCTGATCCCGCTGCTCTCGGTCGCCGCGATGTTCGGGATGGGCCCCGAGGTCGGAGACGCGATGCGCAAGGCCGCCCACAAGGTCCTCGGTGGCGGCCAGCTGGCCCAGGAGGGCGTCATCGAGCTCGCCGTCGAGATCGTCGACCACATCGCGCGACGCCGCAAGGACCCGCAGGACGACCTCACCTCGCACCTGATCGACGACCCCGGCCTGTGGGACGACAACGAGGTCATGGAGGCGATGATCGTGATGATCATCGCCGGCAACGAGCTGACCATCGCGACCATCACCCAGACCCTGCTGCTGATGCTCTCCGACGAGCGGTTCGCGGGCCGCCTGCGCGGCGGCCGCCTCGGCGTCGACCAGGCGATCGAGGAAGTGATGTGGCGCGACCCGCCCTGCTACAACATCACTCCGCGGTTCGCGCTGCGCGACGTCGAGCTCGGCGGCCAGCTGATCCGGAAGGGCGACGGGGTGGTGCCCTGCATCGCCGCGGCAAACGTGGACCCGCTGATGACCGGCGGCGACCCGTGGCTCGAGATCGGCAATCGCGCCCACATGTCGTGGAGCGCCGGCCCTCACTCCTGTCCCGCGCAGCGGCCCGGGACGATCATCGTCCAGGCAGCCGTACGCACCGTCCTGGAGCGCCTCCCCGAGGTCACCCTCGCGGTGCCGGCCGACCGGGTCGAGCGCAACACCGACTCGCTCTCCTACCGCTACCCGACCTCGATGCCGGTCAGGTTCGTGCGGACGTCGACCTGAGCCTCAGGCGAGCGAGACCAGGTCGGCGTACTCCTCGTTCCACAGGTCCTCGACACCGTCGGGCAGGATGAGCACCTTGTCGGGCTCCAGCGCGTGCACGGCGCCCTCGTCGTGGGTGACCAGCACGATCGCGCCCTCGTAGCGGCGGATCGCGTTGAGCACCTCCTCGCGGGAGGCCGGGTCGAGGTTGTTGGTGGGCTCGTCGAGCAGGAGCACGTTGGCGGCGGAGACGACCAGCGAGGCCAGGGCCAGCCGGGTCTTCTCACCGCCGGAGAGCACCCCGGCGGGCTTGTGCACGTCGTCACCGGTGAAGAGGAACGCACCCAGCACGGTGCGGGCCTCGGTGTCGGTGAGCTGCGGCGCGGCGGACTGCATGTTCTCCAGCACCGACCGCTTGGTGTCGAGGGTCTCGTGCTCCTGGGCGTAGTAGCCGATCTTGAGGCCGTGACCAGGCACGACGCGTCCGGTGTCGGGCTGGTCGACCCCGGCCAGGATGCGCAGCATCGTGGTCTTCCCGGCGCCGTTGAGCCCGAGGATGACCACGCGGGTCCCCCGGTCGATGGCCAGGTCGACGGCGGTGAAGACCTCGAGGGCGCCGTAGGACTTGGAGAGGTCGTTGGCGGTGAGCGGGGTCTTGCCGGAGGGCGCGGGCGAGGGGAACTTGATCGCGGCGACCTTCTCCTGCTGCCGCTCCCCCTCGACGCCCTCCATCAGCTTCTCGGCACGCTTCAGCATCTGCTGGGCGGCGGTCGCCTTGGTCGCCTTGGCGCGCATCTTGTTGGCCTGGTCGGTGAGCGTCTTGGCCTTGTTCTGCGCGTTCATCAGCTCGCGCTTGCGCCGGGCCTCGTCGGTCTCCCGCTGGACCAGATACTGCTTCCACGGCATGTTGTAGATGTCGATCACCTCGCGGTTGGCGTCGAGGTGGAAGACCTTGTTGACCGTCTGGGAGAGCAGGTCGTTGTCGTGGGAGATCACGATGAAACCGCCCTTGTAGGACTTCATCCAGTCGCGCAGCCAGATGATCGAGTCGGCGTCGAGGTGGTTGGTCGGCTCGTCGAGGATCAGCACCTCGGCGCTGGAGAACAGGATCCGAGCCAGCTCGACCCGACGGCGCTGACCGCCCGACAGCGTCTTGAGCGGCTGGGTCATGATCCGGTCGGGGATGCCCAGCGACTGGGCGATCTGCAGGGCCTCGGTCTCGGCCGCGTAGCCGCCGCCCGCGTCGAGCTCGTCGTGGGCGCGCTGGTAGCGCTTCATCGCCTTCTCGCGCACGTTCGGGTCCTCGGAGCCCATCTCCTCCTCGGCGAGCCGCATGCGGCGTACGGCGTCGTCGAGGCCGCGGGCGGACAGGATGCGGTCCTTGGCGATCACCTCGGGATCGCCGACCCGCGGGTCCTGGGGCAGGTAGCCGATCTCGCCGGTGTTGGACACCGTGCCGGAGGCAGGCAGATGGTCGCCGGCGAGCACCTTCGTCAGGGTCGTCTTCCCGGCGCCGTTGCGGCCTACGAGCCCGACCTTGTCGCCGGGTCCGACTCGGAATGTGACGTTCTCCATCAAAAGTCTGGCGCCGACGCGGACTTCTAGGTCATGGGCAGTGATCATTACCGTCACTAGTGTATGGGCGGGGCACCCGCCCCCACACATCACCACCTCCAGGGGGACAAGATGCGGTTCAACCCGAAGGCCAGACTCGACACCAGCCGGACCTCCGGCGGCGGTGGCGGCGGCGGGTTCGGTGGCGGAGGTGGCGCCCGGATCCCGATCCCCGGCGGCAAGGCCAGCGGCGGCATCGGCACCGTCATCGTGCTGCTGGTCTTCTTCCTCATCACCCAGTGCACCGGCGTCGGGCCGCAGGTCCTCGGCGACGGCGGTAGCGGCTCGTCCTCGGTCGGCACCGGCACCTTCGGCGGTCTTCAGGCGGGTGAGGGTGGCGACACCGGCGACTTCGGGTCGTGCCAGACCGGCGAGGACGCCAACAACGACGAGAACTGCGCCTTCGTCGCCATGGAGAACTCGATGACCGGCTACTGGGACTCCCAGTCCGACCTCTCCGGCAGGTTCCAGCCCGAGCAGGCCGTGGTGATCTTCTCCGACCAGGTCCAGACCGGAGGCTGCGGCTCCGCGTCGAGCTCCGTCGGGCCGTTCTACTGCCCGGCCGACCAGACCATCTACCTCGACCCGACCTTCTTCGACTCGATCTTCGAGCAGCTCGGCGGCCAGGACACCACCTTCGTACGCGCCTACGTGCTCGCCCACGAGTACGGCCACCACATCCAGAACCTGCTCGGCACCATGGGCCAGGTCCGCACCCAGCAGGGCCCCGACTCCGACGCGGTGCGCCTGGAGCTGCAGGCCGACTGTTACGCCGGCATGTGGACCGCCGCCGCTGAGAACGACGGGTTCGTCGAGGACATCACCGACCAAGACATCACCGAGGGCATCGGCGCCGCCAAGACGGTCGGCGACGACCACATCCAGTCGAGGACCACCGGCCGTGTGGACACCTCCCAGTACACCCACGGCTCCTCCGAGCAGCGGATCGCCTGGTTCAAGAAGGGCATGACCACACCCGACTCGATCGCCGGGTGTGACACGTTCAGGGCGCGGGATCTCGACAACCCGTAGGCCCGGGCGTTGGGATACCCGGTTAACCGGGTATCCCTGCACTTCTCGGGCATTGCAACGCCAGAGAAG
>NZ_JBHVKN010000007.1:0-21585 GCF_042798075.1 Nocardioides sp. NPDC057772 | reverse complement strand
GTGCAGGAACTGCCCGAACAGTGTTGCAGATGTGACCCGTGGGACGTCGTGATCACATCTCGAGCAGCGCCTCGACCAGCGGAGCCTGCTTCTGCAGGGTCCTCAGATGAGGCGCGACCGCCGGGTGGCGGAACTTCGCGAGCAGCGGACCCTCGCCCGGCGTGACCCGGCTGAGTGCCCACTCGGCACGGCTGAGAGCGGTGTAGACCGCGCTGATCTGGGCACCGAGAGTCACCTCCTCGCGGGTCGCGATGCCGGGCGGCAACCCCAGGACGTACGCCTCCAGCAGGGGCTCGAAGGACTCCCGGGCGTGCAGCAGGTAGAGGCCGAGGTCGCCGCCGACGGGACCACGGCCGAGGCTGGACCAGTCGATCGCGATCAACCGCTCGCCGTCGTCGGTGCGCCCGAGGAGGTTTTGCGGCGCGGGGTCACCGTGCTGGGCGACCTGGGGCAGCCCGTCGAGGAGATCGGTGAAGCGACCACGCCGCTCCCAGAGGGTGTGGGCGATGTCCGCCGCGGTCGTACGCATCATGGTCGGCCAGCCGCCGTTGTATTCCACCCGCGCGATCCGGTCACGGAACTGGTCGCGGGCCAGCCAACCGGCATCGCCCAGCTCCGCGCCGGCGAAGCGGCCCATCGAGAGCGCCGCGAAGAGCCCGGAGTTGGCGGCATCCTCGACCCAGTCGGTGGTCAGGGTGATGCCTTCGTCGTCCTCCTGGACACTCGTGCGGGCCGAGATCATGCCGGGAGTGTGGTCGAGCAGCCCCGCGGTGGCGACGTCCGCCGCCCGCCGCCAGTAGGCGAAGTGTCGCCGACGGCTCAGCTCGACCGGATCGTTCGTCCCTGGCCTCCCCAGCCGCTTGACCACGACCGGATCATCGCCCGCGGCTGTGCGCCAGACCCCCAGCGTGGAGGGTCCGGTGCCTCCCGGAAGGAGGTGCCACCCGGGGTCGGGCTGCCACATGCTTGCCAAAGTAGCGCATCCTCGCAGGTCGTCACGGCATTCCCGGCCGGGATGCCACCACCCGACGACTGGCCCGATATCGTTGAGCCGATGTCCGAGACTGACTACTGCGAGCTGTGTGACCTGCCGAAGTCACAGTGCATCCATGGGCGGCCCCCGGCCCCGCCCGCTCCGGCTCCGGTCAAGAAGCCGGCGACCCGGGTGCGCAAGACCACGACGAGCTCGTCGGCCTCGGCGCCGCGGGTCGTCACCAAGTCCGCTCCCCGCAAGTGGACCCCACCGGCCGCCTTCGCGCCGCTCATCCTCGAGATCCTCGAGACGGCCGGCGGCTCGATGACTGCCGACGCGGTGCTCGACGAGCTCGAGACCCAGCTTGCCGACCAGCTTCTCCCCGGAGACTTCGAGACCACCCCGGAGGGCGAGCTCCGCTGGCGCTACGCGGCCCGGCGCGCCCGCCAGAAGCTGCTGACTGACGGCCTGATGACCAAGGGCGCTCCGGGGGTCTGGCAGCTCCCCTGACGCCTCAGCCGTCGGCGTTGAGGACCTCGATCCGCACCTTCTGGGCGTCCTCGATCGCCTGATCGAGCACGGCGCGGTTGGGGTCCTGGACGGGCAGCCACGGCCCGGCGACGGTGAGCGCCTGCAGGCGCCGGTCACCGAGCACGTCGTCGACACCGCCGTGGTCGCCGCCGGTGACGAGCGGGCCACGGAGCCCGTCGAGGATCCGTGCGGCGTGCTCGGCGGCCGCCTCGTAGGCCGCGCTCGCCTGGTTGGCACGGCGCCGGGCGAAGCGCTGCTGGCTCCAACCGCCGGCCTTGGTCTTCCCCTGCACGTGACGCCGACCGATCTTGTGGTCGGCGATCTCGCCGCCGCTCATCCGGGCGATCGCGAAGCCGCCCTTGCGCACCAGCAGGAGGCCCCACTCCTGCGGCGCCGCCGAGGCGGCGATGAACGCCTCGACCTCGGCCGGTCCGGCGTACGTCTTCTCGAACGGCAGCGCCGCGATGAACGAGGAGCCGTCGGCCGCGGCGCCGGTCAGCGCACCGGAGTCCACCGCGAGCCGGGTCTCACCGTGGCGTGCGGCGAAGTTGTCGACCCAGCGCTGGATCCGAGCGACCGGGACGGCGACGTTGGGCATGGCCGTACGCTACCGGCCCAGCTGGCGCAGCAGATGCTCCGGTGCGATCTCGCGGTAGGCGTCCTCGCAGACCTCGGCGACCTCGGCCCAGTCGAGCTCACCATCGAGCCGCATTCCGACCCAGCCGCGGCCACCGACGTAGGGAGGTACGAAGAATCGCGCAGGATCGTCGCCGACGACCTCGTCCTGCACGCCTGCCGCCGCGGCTGCCCACAGGTGCGGCTCGTCGCGTCCGTGGTGGCCCGACGGCCACAGCATCACGAACTGCTTCTTCACGAAGAACCCGGGCGCACCATGGGTGACCCGTTCGGTCGCCTCGGGGAACCCGAGGCAGATCCCCCGGACCCGCTCGGTCAGCTCGTCGGGTGTCATGCGACCATCATCCGACTTCTCGAACGACCCGCGCCGGCGTGCCTGCGGCGACGACGCGATCAGGGATGTCGCTTAGCACGACGCTTCCGGCACCGATAACCGAGTCGGCGCCAATCCTCACACCCGCGCCGACCGTCACGCTCGCGCCCAGCCAGACATTCGAGCCGATCTCGATCGGCAGGGCGCGCTCCCAACCCTCCCGACGCAAATCGGGGTCATCGACCGGATGAAGAGCGGTCACTATCTGCGCACCAGGCCCGATGCGGGCGTCGGCACCGACCCGGATCGGCGCGTCGTCCATAAAGAAGGCGTTGGCGTTCACGAACACGCGATCACCGAGCCTGATGTTGTAGCCATAGGAGCACTGGAAGCGAGGGACGACCTCGACACCCGTGCCGATCTCGCCGAACAGCTCGCGAAGTACCTGGTGACGTACGACGTCATCGTCCGCGCGTGCGCCATTGAAGCGGTCCAGCCGCCGCCAGCAGTTGCGACGGAGGCTCTGCAGCTCAACATCATCGAGATACCACTCGCCCGCCTCAAGGCGGATCCGCTGCTCGTGCACGCGGAGGTCACTCCGGCTTCGGCCAGATGAGCTCGAAGCGCTCGAGCACGACGGGCATGTCCTCGGCGAAGCCGCGGTCGTGGCCTGCCTCCTCGGAGAAGAAGCGGCGGTGGACCTCGCGCCAGTGCTCCAGAGAGCCGTCGCCCTCACCCTCCGCGCGGGCGTGCTCCTCGGAGACCTCGTCGAACGGCACCACGTCGACAGCGGTCGTCACGACGAGGGCGCGCGGGTGGCCGGCACCGTCGAGGACGATGCCGAGGGTGCCGACGGTCGGGATGGGCTCATCGGCGGCCTCGTAGTCCCACATCGCCGAGGCGGTCGCGGTCTTCACACCTTCGAGGACGAGCTCGAGAAGCTCGTTGGACTGCTCGGGCGTGCCTCCGAACGCCCACGCCGGCGGCTGCAGCGCCTCCAGCGGCGACGCGCCGAAGTAGCCCGGCGCGGCGCTGAGGTGAGCGTGGTGCTTCACGTCCTCCCAGAACGCGGCGATGTCGGCCTCCTGCTGGGAGTCGTAGACAGGGGCGTCTGGCGCGGGGGTCACGGCATCGTCGCTCATAGGCGACACTCAACCACAGTTGGCCGCTCAGTCGTGCCCGGACTCGACAGACGTACGCGGCGCGGCGGATCGTGCCGTCACCAGGCGAGCCTCGACGCGCCAGCCGAGACCGGCGTAGAGGGCCTCCCCCATCTCGCTGGCGACCAGGAGGCCGCGGGTCGCGCCGGCCTCCCGGGCGGCCACGACGAGCAGGCTCATCACCGCACCGCCGAGCCCGCGACGACGGTGGTCGGGGTCGGTCCGGATGCGGTCGGCGACCGCGTCGGTGCCGATGACCGCGACCCGTCCGCCGGCCGCGACCACCTCGGCGTCGTCGTCGGAACGCACGGTCACCGCGACGACACCGCCGTCGCGCTCGACCTCGACGCGGTAGCCGTCGGGAAGCGGACGGGACTCGTGGTCGGCGAGACCGATCGACATCAGCGCCTCCTTGGCGTCGCCGGCCGCCAGCCCGCCCTCGGCGAACCAGGGACGTACGCCGGCCGGCGAGTCGGTCACCACCGACAGCCAAGCCTCGGGCGTGGCCCGGACCGTGTCGACCAGCCCGCCGAGCGTGGCCGCGTCGTCGGTCGCCACCCACTCGACCCGGCGCTCCGGTTGCCCCACCTCGACACGTACGCCGCCAGGCACCTCCGTGGGACGCGGGAAGCCCCGCGAGTAGGCCCAGCCGCGCGCCCAGCGCGAGACCAGCTCGGGAAGGTCGGCGCTCTGCGCGGCGGCGGCGAGAGCGGCCTGCCGGCCGCGGTACCACTCCCCCAGCACGGTCGCGCCGAGCACGGCGACGGCCAGCACGAACGCCAGCGGGTCCAAGGTGATCAGCCCGACCACCGCGATCCCCACCGCGGCGAGGTAGCCGAACCAGATCCGCCCAGGAGCCTCCACGTCCGCGGAGCCTACCCGGCTGGGTCCACCGGGTCAGCCGAGCCGCTCCCGCAACGTCGCGACCCCGGGCCCGGTCAGGTCCGCCAGCGCGACCGGACGGCCGGAGAGCGCCATCGCCAGGGCCTCGCTCGGGCCGGCGACCTCGGCGTCATCATCCGTGCCCCAGGACCAGTCCTGGTCGGTCGCACGCAGCGCGAGCCCATCGAGCCGCCCGGCCGGGACCACCCCGAGCGATGCCTGCTTGGTCGGCAGCCAGTCGAGCACCGCCCGCCAGTCCTCGAGAGGGACGTCGGTGTCGAGACCAAGAGGCCGAGCGCAGTCGCGCAGGTGGATGCAGTGGTCGGTGAACTGCCCCATCGGACCGACCCCGGGCGCCGGCACCCGCTTCCCGGCGTACGTCCTCAGCAGACCGGTCAACTCGGCGACCGGCCGCCGCGCCTGCTCCTCGGCGATCGCGGCGGAGGCCCGGTCGATGGAGCCGCCGGCCAGCAACGTACGCCACAGCAGCCGTCCGATCCCGACCGAGAACGGCATCGCGCTGTGGCCGAGCACCTGCCTCACCGTCCAGGCGGAGCAGAGGCTCTGCGTCTCCAGCTGGGTCTCGTCGAGGCCATCGAAGAAGTCGGCGAGCAGGCGGCGGTTGTCGGCTGTGCGGGCGGCAACGTCCATGGTCCAACCCTGCCAAACAAAACCAGTGGCTGCGCGGGAGTCCGGTCAGTAGCGTTGAGGACATGCGCGAATGCACCACCACTTACGACATCCTGGGCCGGCCGGTCCCGGGCGTGGACTTTTCGCGTACGGAGCCGCATCAGATGTAGGTGCTCACAGCACCCACCAGGGCCGCTCCGATCGACGGGAGCGGCCCTTTCTCATGTTCAGCAGCAGCACCAGGAGGTGAACGAGATGGAGATCATCACACTTTTCGGAGACGGCAACAGCTCCAAGACCTATGAGCTGACGCTGAAGCACCCCACTCCCCGGACCGACGAGTGGGCCTGCGTGGGCGAGGACCCGGAGCTCTTTCATCCCGACGACCTCACCCAGCTCGCCGAGGCCCAAGAGGTCTGCGCGGGCTGCCCGATGAAGCAGATCTGCCTCGACCTCGGCCTCGCCCGCCGCGAGTTCGGTGTGTGGGGCGGCGTCCTCCTGGAGAACGGCAAGCCCCGCGAGACACCCAGAACCCCGGGTCGCAAGCCTTACAAGCGCAGCCAGGAGGCGATCGCGCGGGCGGGCCGCGTCGCGTGAAAAGACGTGAGAGTCCCGTGGTCACCAAGGTGACCGCAGGACTCCCACGTCGAGACGTTCCCTCAGACGTTGAACCCGAGAGCGCGCAGCATCTCTCGGCCGTCGGGGGTGATCTTGTCCGGACCCCACGGCGGCATCCAGACCCAGTTGATGTGTACGTCGTTGACCATGCCCTCCAGCGCGGTGGAGGTCTGGTCCTGGATGACGTCGGTCAGCGGGCAGGCGGCCGAGGTCAGGGTCATGTCGAGGACCACGTTGGAGTTGTCCTCCACGTGGATCCCGTAGACCAGGCCCAGGTCGACGACGTTGATACCGAGCTCGGGGTCGACGACGTCCTTCATCGCCTCCTCGACGTCCTCGATCTTCAGGCTGGCGCCCTCGACCGTGGACGTACGCATCCCCTGCCACTCCGGGGCCTCGTGACCGTGGCCGTGGCCGTGACCCGAGTGGTCGTGACCGGCGTGGTCGTGACCCGCGTGGTCGTGTGTGCTGTGATCGGTCTCAGTCATCACTTCTCCTCGGCGAGTGTCTTGGCCGTGGCGTCTTTCCACGCCATCCACGACAGCAGCGCGCACTTGATCCGGGCGGGGAACTTGGCGACGCCGGCGAAGGCGATGCCGTCCTCCAGAACGTCCTCGTCGGGCTCCACCTGGCCCTTGCCCTGCATCAGTCGCAGGAACTCCTCGTGGATGACCATCGCCTCGTCCACGGTCTTGCCGACGACCAGGTCGTTGAGCACCGAGGCGGAGGCCTGCGAGATCGAGCAGCCGAGGGCGTCGTAGGAGATGTCCTCGATCTTGCCGCCATCGACATGCACGCGCAGGGTGATCTCGTCACCGCAGGTCGGGTTGACGTGGTGAACCTCGGCTTCGAAGGGGTCGCGAAGACCCTTCCCGTGCGGGTTCTTGTAGTGGTCCAGGATGATCTCCTGGTACATCGCTTCGAGGTTGGCGGCAGTCATCACTGGTCCAACTTGAAGAACGTGCGTACGTATTCCAACCCCTCGACCAGCGCGTCGATCTCGGCGGGCGTGGTGTAGAGGTAGGACGACATCCGGTTGGAGGCCTGCACGCCGAACCGCTGGTGGGCCGGCTTGGCGCAGTGGTGGCCGGCGCGGATGGCGACACCCTTGGAGTCGAGCACCTGGGCGACGTCGTGCGGGTGGACCCCGTCGAGCTCGAAGGCGATCGCACCGCCACGCTTGGCCGCGTCGGCCGGGCCGAGCACGGTCACCCCGGGCACGCTCGCCAGACGCTCCAGCGCGTAGGCCGTGATCGCCTGCTCATGGGCGTGGATGTTCTCCATGCCGACGTGCATGAGGTATTCCAGCGCGGCGCCGAGACCCACCGCCTCGGCGATCGGCGGGGTGCCGGCCTCGAACTTGTGCGGGATCGGAGCGTACGTCGACTTCTCCATCGTGACGGTCGCGATCATCTCGCCACCGCCCAGGAACGGCGGCAGCGCCTCGAGCGCGGCACGCCGGCCCCACAGGACGCCGATGCCGGTCGGGCCCACGACCTTGTGGCCGGTGAAGACCAGGAAGTCGGGGCGCTCCTCCTCCGCCATCGACGACAGGTCGATCGGCAGCACTGGAGCCGCCTGGGCGGCGTCGACGACGACGAGGGCGCCCACCTCGTGGGCCTTCCGGGCGATCTCGGCGATCGGGTTGACGGTGCCGAGCATGTTGGAGACCCAGGTCAGCGCGACGATCTTGGTCGCCGGCGTGATCAGCTCGTCGATGTTCGACAGGTCGAGCTGACCGTCGTCGGTGAGCCCGAACCACTTCAACGTCGCACCCGTACGCTGCGTGGCGATCTGCCACGGAACGATGTTGGAGTGGTGCTCCATCTCGGTGGTCACGACCACGTCGCCGGCAGCCAGCGGCACGGTGTTGGCGACCAGGTTGAGCCCCTCGGAGGCGTTCTTGGTGAAGATCACCTCGTCACGCTCGGGCGCGCCGAGGAAGCGCGCGACGGTGTCGCGCGCCCCCTCGAACGCCTCGGTGGCCTCGGCACCCAGGTGGTGCATCGCCCGGGCGATGTTGGCGTTGTGCCGCTCCAGGTGGTCGACCATGGTGTCGATCACGATCTGCGGCTTCTGCGAGGTGTTGGCGCTGTCGAGGTAGACCAGCGGGGTCTCGCCGCCGTCGAAGGTGCGCTCCAGGATCGGGAAGTCCTTGCGGACCAGATCCAGGTCGGGCAGCAGACCCTTCATGTCAGACCCCTGCCGCGACGTACTTCTCGTAGCCGTTGGCCTCCAGCTCCTCGGCGAGCTCGGGGCCGCCCGACTCCGCGATCCGGCCGGCGACGAAGACGTGCACCTGGTCGGGCTTCACGTAGCGGAGGATGCGGGTGTAGTGGGTGATCAGCAGGACCGACTTGGCCTCGCGGGCGCGGAAGTCGTTGATGCCCTCGGAGACCACCTTGAGCGCGTCGATGTCGAGGCCGGAGTCGATCTCGTCGAGCAGCGCGAAGGCCGGGTCGAGGATGTCGAGCTGGGCGATCTCGTGGCGCTTCTTCTCCCCACCGGAGAAGCCCTCGTTCACCGAACGCTGGGAGAAGGACGGGTCCAGGTGCATCTTGTCCATCGCACCGTTGACGTCCTTGACCCAGGTGCGCAGCTTGGGGGCCTCGCCGTCCAGCGCGGTCTTCGCGGTGCGCAGGAAGTTGGCCACGCTCACGCCGGGGACCTCGACCGGGTACTGCATCGCGAGGAAGAGACCAGCCTTGGCGCGCTCGTCGACCGACATCTCCAAGACGTCCTCACCGTCGAGGGTGACGGTGCCGCCGGTGATGGTGTACTTCGGGTGGCCGGCGATCGAATAGGCCAGGGTCGACTTGCCCGAGCCGTTGGGGCCCATGATCGCGTGGGTCTCGCCGGAGTTGATGGTCAGCGTGACGCCCTTGAGGATCTCCTTGGGACCGTCCTCGGTCTCGACCGAGACCTGCAGGTCCTTGATCTCCAGCGTGCTCATGCGTTGTCCTTCGTGATCAGGGTGTTGATGTTCTTGGCGAGCTCGGCCTCGACCGTTCCGGTCAGCTTCTCCTCGAGCTCGGGGACGCCGATCTGGCGGATCAGGTCGTTGAAGAAGCCGTGCACGACCAGGCGCTTGGCCTCGGTCTCGGAGATGCCGCGGCTCTGCAGGTAGAAGAGCTGCTCGTCGTCGAAGCGGCCGATCGCCGACGCGTGACCCGCGCCCTCGATCTCGCCGGTCTCGATCTCCAGGTTGGGCACGGAGTCGGCCCAGGCACCGTCGGTGAGGATGAGGTTGCGGTTCTCCTCGTAGGTCTCGATGCCCTCGGCCTCCTTGCGGATCAGCACGTTGCCGATCCAGACCGCGTGGGCCTTCTCGCCCTGCAGGGCGCCCTTGTAGACCACGTTGGACTTGGTCTTGGGAGCGGTGTGGTCGACGAAGAGACGGTGCTCGATGTGCTGGCCGGCGTCGGCGAAGTAGAGGCCGAGCGACTCCACCGAGCCGCCGGGGCCGGCGTACTCGGCCGAGAAGTCGTGGCGCACCACGTCGCCGCCGAAGCTCACCGAGACGTGCTTGAGGTTGGCGTCGCGGCCGACCTTGGCGTGCTGGGTGGAGAGGTGGACGGCGTCGTCGGCCCAGTCCTGGACGGAGACGACGGTGAGGTCGGCGCCGTCCTCGACGACGATCTCGATGTTGTCGGCGACGACGGCGGAGCCCTCGAAGACCAGCACGACGGTCGCCTTGGCGAACTTCTCCGCGACGATCACCGCGTGACCGGCGCCGGCCGTCTCCGAGCCGGTGCCGTGGTGACGGATCACGGTCGCGCCCTCGACCACGGTGTCGGTCGGGATGCGCACGACGGTCGCGCCGGTGCTGGCCGCCCAGGCCCGCGCCGAGACGCGGTCGGTCGGGACCAGACCCGAGGAGCCGCGTACGGCGTCGTCGGCCGCCACGGTCTCGACGGTCACGCCCGCGGCCGCCTCGACCTCCACCTTGGTCGCACCGTCGGCGAACGGGGCGTCGTCGTGGATGTCGTGGAGACGCTTGAGCGGGGTGAACCGCCAGATCTCCTCGCGACCCTTGGGCACCGCGTGCGCCTCGACGTCGAACGATCCCTCCGGGTGGAGGTGGCTCTCGACCTTGTTCATCTCGAGAGCATCAGCTACTGCCGTCATCAGCCGACGGCTCCTTCCATCTGCAGTTCGATCAGGCGGTTGAGCTCGAGGGCGTACTCCATCGGGAGCTCCTTGGCGATCGGCTCGACGAAGCCGCGCACGATCATCGCCATCGCCTCGTCCTCGGCCATACCGCGCGACATCAGGTAGAACAGCTGGTCGTCGGAGACCTTCGAGACCGACGCCTCGTGGCCCATCGACACGTCGTCCTCGCGGATGTCGACGTAGGGGTAGGTGTCGGAGCGCGAGATCTGGTCGACGAGCAGCGCGTCGCACAGCACGTTGGACTTGGAGCCGTGGGCGCCCTCGTTGACCTGGATCAGGCCGCGGTAGGACGTGCGGCCACCGCCACGGGCCACCGACTTCGAGAGGATGCTCGAGGAGGTGTTGGGAGCGGCGTGCACCATCTTGGCGCCCGCGTCCTGGTGCTGGCCCTCGCCGGCGAAGGCGATGGACAGCGTCTCGCCCTTGGCGTGCTCACCCATCAGGTAGACCGCCGGGTACTTCATGGTCACCTTGGAGCCGATGTTGCCGTCGACCCACTCCATGGTCGCGCCCTCCTCGCAGACGGCGCGCTTGGTGACCAGGTTGTAGACGTTGTTGGACCAGTTCTGGATGGTCGTGTAGCGAACCCGGGCGTTCTTCTTCACGATGATCTCGACGACCGCGGAGTGCAGCGAGTCGGACTGGTAGATCGGGGCGGTGCAGCCCTCGACGTAGTGAACGTAGGAGCCCTCGTCGGCGATGATCAGGGTGCGCTCGAACTGGCCCATGTTCTCGGTGTTGATCCGGAAGTAGGCCTGCAGCGGGATGTCGACGTGGACGCCCTTGGGCACGTAGATGAAGGAGCCACCCGACCACACCGCGGTGTTCAGCGCGGCGAACTTGTTGTCGCCGACCGGGATCACCGTGCCGAAGTACTCCTGGAAGATCTCCGGGTGCTCCTTGAGCGCGGTGTCGGTGTCGAGGAAGAGCACGCCCTGCTGCTCCAGGTCCTCACGGATCTGGTGGTAGACGACCTCCGACTCGTACTGCGCGGCGACACCGGCGACCAGGCGCTGCTTCTCCGCCTCCGGGATGCCGAGCTTGTCGTAGGTGTTCTTGATGTCCTCGGGCAGGTCCTCCCAGCTGGTGGCCTGCTTCTCGGTGGACCGCACGAAGTACTTGATGTTGTCGAAGTCGATGTCCGAGAGGTCCGAGCCCCACGTGGGCATCGGCTTGCGGCCGAAGAGCTTGAGGCCCTTCAGGCGCAGGTCGAGCATCCACTGCGGCTCCGACTTCTTGCCGGAGATGTCGCGCACGACAGCGTCGTTGAGGCCACGCTGCGCCGCGGCACCAGCGACGTCGGGATCGGACCAGCCGAACTCGTACTTCCCGATGCCCTTCAGCTCGGGGTTGAGCTCCTCGATGGAGGTCATGTCGTGACCTGCTCCTTCTTCTTCGAAACTTCACCGGACCCGGAGGACCCGGGAGGGATGTGCGTCGTGCAGACACCGTCACCGTGAGCGATGGTGGCCAAGCGTTGTACGTGGGTGCCGAGCATCTTCGCGATCGCGTCTGTCTCCGCCTCGCAGAGCTCGGGGAACTCCTGGGCGACATGAGCGACCGGGCAGTGCTGCTGGCACAGCTGCTCGCCGGCGTCATGGCCGTTGATCAGCGGGAGCTCCCTGACGGAGGCCGCATAGCCGTTGGCCGTGAACACGTTCGCGAGCACCTGCGCGGGGCTGAGGTCCGTCTCGCCTGCGGCGATCCGGTCCAGTCCCTCCTTGATGAACGCCGCGCGGCGCTCCGCGAATTCCCGCACGGCCTCCTCACCGGCCACTTCGGAGAGGAACCGGAGCGCCTCGACGGCCAGGTCGTCGTACTTCTTCTCGAAGCCGTCGCGACCCTGGTCGGTGAGCGCGAAGAGCTTGGCCGGCCGGCCCCGTCCACGGGACGACGCGGTGCGCGGCTCGCGCTGCTCCACCGCCTCCTCCTCGGCCAGGGCGTCCAGGTGGCGCCTGACCGCGGCCGGGGTGAGGTCGAGCCTCTTGGCCAGCGTCGCGGCTGTCTGCGGACCGTCGACGAGCAGCGACCGAGCGACCCGCTGGCGGGTGCTCTCCTCGCTGGTCTCTGCGGGCTGCAGAGTGGTCTCGTCGAATTTCACAACACCATTGTGACGTTATTCCCCCAGGCGATTCAACGAAGGCAACCCTTACCTGCCCGCCGGGACGGTGAGGGCGTGTCGTACGTCACGACCGCGGCCGCCCGGCAGCGAATCGCCGATCAACCCGTCGGCATCCCGTCCAGGGTCGGAGAGACGAGGGCGGCGACGCCCACGTACACGGCGTCGGGCGACAGCCAGCGGGTGCCACGGTCGGAGCGCAGGACCGCGCGACCGCGTTCGAGGTCGAAGATGCCGACCCGGGTGCGGCCACCGGAACGCACGACCGCCACCTCTCCGCGCCTGGGCCTACGGGGGTTGATCACCAGGTCGGAGCCGGGCGGCAGGCCGCGGGAGGTGAGGTGGGCGCCGACGAGACGGTGCACCTGCGTTACGTCTTCCGGCGCACGCGCAGGTGACCGCTTCGCGGCCGCCGGCACCGCATCGGGAACGATGTCGAACGGCAGCGGTACGTCGCACCGGGACGCGCCGCCAGTCGATCTCATGTTCGAAAGCGTACCGGCAGGTGAGGGCACACGGAACCGCCCGAGGGTTGTGAAGCCGACAGTGACCCATGGGCCACTCCCAGCTTCACAACCTCATCCCTTGACGCAGAGCAGCGTGCGGAGGCGGGCCTCGACCGAGACCAGGTCGGTCTGAGCCTCGATGACGCTCTCCAGCGACTTGTACGCACCAGGGATCTCGTCGACGACGCCGGCGTCCTTGCGGCACTCGACGCCCTCGGTCTGGGCGGCGAGGTCGGCGACGCTGAAGGTCTTCTTCGCCTTCGTCCGCGACATCTTCCGGCCCGCGCCGTGGGAGGCGGAGCAGTAGGAGGCCTCGTTGCCGAGACCGCGGACGACGTACGAGCCGGTGCCCATCGAGCCGGGGATCAGGCCGAACTCGTCGGACTTGGCCGAGATCGCGCCCTTGCGGGTGACCACCAGGTCGACGCCGCCGTAGGTCTCCCGGGCGACGTAGTTGTGGTGGGCGTTGACCTCACGGCCCCACACCACCGACGGGAAGAAGCGCGCGAAGACGCCCTTGACCGTGGCCATCATGATCCGCCGGTTGAGCTTGGCGTAGTCCTGGGCCCAGTAGAGGTCGTGCAGGTAGGCGTCCATCTCCGCGGTGCCGGCCAGGAAGACCGCCAGGTCGCGGTCGGGCAGGCCGAGGTTGTGCTCGAGCCCCTTGGCCGCGTAGATGTGCCGCTCGGCGATCTCCTTGCCGATGTTGCGCGACCCGCTGTGCAGCATCAGCCAGATCACACCGTCGTCGTCGGAGGTCACCTCGATGAAGTGGTTGCCGCCGCCGAGCGAGCCGCACTGCGCGACCGCCCGCTTGTGCCGGTCGTCGAGCTGGGGCGCCCGCAGGTCCTCGAAGCCGCCGAAGAGCTTGTCGAAGGCGGCCTTCAGCTCGCGGTCCTTGCGGACGGCACCGGCCTGGCCGTCGTTGGCCTGGAAACCGACCGGGACCGCCTCCTCGATCGCCGACCGGAGCGGGCCGAGGTCGTCGGGCAGGTCGCTGGTGGTGACGGAGGTCTTGACCGCCATCATCCCGCAGCCGATGTCGACACCGACCGCGCTCGGCGAGACGGCGTCCTTCATCGCGACGACGGAGCCGACCGTGGCGCCCTTGCCGAGGTGCACGTCGGGCATGACGCGTACGCCGTGCACCCACGGCAGCTTGGAGATGTTGCGCAGCTGGTCCTGGGCGGCGTGCTCGATCTCGTGCGGGCGTGCCCACATCAGGGTCTCGGCCTTGGCGCCGGTCAGGGCGATCGGGAACTCGTTCGTCATCTTCTTCTCTCCTCTGGTCGTGGCCGGCATGCGAAAGGGCCGCTCCGGCCGGGTTCTGTTCGGCGGGAGCGGCCCCTGGACGGGATGCGCTGTAGGTCAGCGCGTCGGCGGCTCCTGGCCGATGCGGTCCGAGCGGAGGTCGGAGCGCAGGCAGGCTTCGCTCGCCTGACCGGGGTTCCCGGCGGCGGAGCGGATCTCGACCGACCTGCGCATGCTCATCTCCTCGTCGTGTGTTGCTGTGACCGAAACGGTAGTCAGCGACGTACGTCCGGTGCCACCGGTTTACGCCAGGCGGGCGGGGAAGCCACCGGTGGCGACGGGGCCCCAGCGCCTCGGGGTGATCCGGAGGAGGGACTTGCCCTGGTCGACCATGGCCTGGCGGTACTCGTCCCAGTCGGAGTGCTCGCCGGAGATGTTGCGGAAGTAGGTGACGAAGGCGTCGAGCGCCGCTTCCCCCGACACGGCGTCGAGGACCTCGGCCTCGCCGTCGACCTGGACCCAGGCGCCGTTCCACTCCTCGGAGAGGACCAGGACGCTGACCTGCGGGCGACTGCGGGCGTTGCGGGTCTTGGCCCGCTCGGGGTAGGTCGCGATGACGATCCTGCCGTCGTCGTCGACGCCACCGGTGACCGGCGAGAGCTGCGGGGACCCGTCGGCTCTGCTGGTCATCAGGATCATCTGGTGGCGGGGGCGTACGAACTCCAGCAGCCCCTCGAGATCAACGGTCGTGTTCGTCGCGATCGTGCGTGCCATGGCCCCCAGCCTGCCAGGTGAACCCGTCAGGATCGGTGAAGGCCTCGTCGCCGCCACCGAGGACGATCCCGTACGCGCCGTCCGGGTCGAGCGCGACGCCGGTCTCCTTCTCCAGGGCGTGCCGGGGGTAGATCGCGAGCTGGACGGCGCCGGGAGCGGCCTCGAACTCGGCGTACTTGCCACCGAAGCTGCGCTTCACGCCCAGGCCGCGCGCGGCGTAGAACCTCTTGCTGACCTTGACGTCGGCGACGCCGAGGAGCAGGACGATGTCGTCGATCTCCCGAGTGGCGGGGCCGCGGTCCTTCTTGGCGGAGGTCGCGACCTTCCAGACCGACCCGTCAGGAGCCTGGACGATGCCGCCGTAGCCCCAGAAGGACTTCTCGACCGGCTTGAGGGACGTGGCTCCGGCGGCCAGGGCCGAGTCGACCAGGCTGTCGACCGTCGAGGGCTGGCTGACGACCAGCGAGATCGTGAATGGTCGGCCGGAGCCGGTGCCGGGGCCCTGGCGCAGGGAGATCTGGTCGGCGAGGCCGAAGGCCTTCTCGTAGAACGCGCGGGCGTCTGTGGTGTCGGTGGAGTCGAGGGTGATGGTCTGAAGAGTGAACATGTCTCGACCCTAGGAATCCCGCGGACCCAGGGCTTCTCGATTCCTGACCGCTCGTTTTGTTGATCTTCTGAGAAGAAAAAGTTTCTGAGACACCGCGTCATGGCCCCCGGGGCATCGCGTCTCATCCTCGCGTTGGCCGTCCTTCGGTGGGAGTTGGGCGGCCAACGTCCTTGTCGGCAGCCTTACAGGCAGCTAAGAATCCACAGGATCGCAGCTACGCGATTGGGCCGGTGGCGTGCCCCTTCTTAGACTGCCGCCGTGGAATCTTCCGTCGCCAGGCCTGCTGTCGAGGTACGCGACCTGCGCATGACCTACGGCGACAAGACGGCCGTCGACGGCCTCACGCTGAGCGTCGCGGCGGGCTCGATCACGGCCGTGCTCGGGCCGAACGGAGCCGGCAAGACGACCACGCTGGAGACGTGCGAGGGCTATCGCCGCCCCCAGCAGGGGACGGTGCGGGTGCTCGGGCTCGACCCGATCGCCGACCGCAAGCAGCTGCTCCCCCGGATCGGGGTGATGCTGCAGGGACAGGGCGCATGGAGCGGCGTACGCGCCATGGAGATGCTCAAGCACATCGCGCGGCTGCACGCCCATCCGCTCGACGTCGACGCCCTGGCCGAGCGGCTGGGTCTGGGCGAGTGCGGCCGCACGCCCTACCGGCGGCTCTCCGGCGGACAGCAGCAGCGGCTCGGCCTGGCGATGGCGCTGGTGGGCCGCCCGGAGCTGGTCTTCGTGGACGAGCCGACCGCGGGGATGGACCCGCAAGGGCGGCGTACGACCTGGGACCTGCTGCGCGAGCTGCGCGCGGACGGCGTGACCGTGGTGCTGACCACCCACTACCTGGAGGAGGCCGAGGAACTGGCCGACCAGGTGCACATCATCGACCGCGGCCGGATGATCGCCTCGGGAAGTCCGCTGGAGCTGACCCGCGGCGGTGCGACCGCGACCGTGCGGCTGGTCGTGACCAAGCCGTTCCCGCCCGGTGCCCGCGAGTCCTTGCGTGCGGCGCTCGGCCAGGACACCGAGGTCACCCTCCTCGACGAACGCTCGATGCGGGTCACCGGCAAGGCCGACCCGACCACGCTCGCCAAGGTGAGCCGTTGGTGCGAGGAGAACGACGTCCTCCCGGAGTCACTGACGCTGGGCCGCAGGAGCCTCGAGGACGTCTTCCTCGATCTCACCGGAGGGCTTCTCACCGAGGGGGTCGAGCATGTCTGAGGTGGCCACGGGGACCTTCACCCCGAAGCCCGGCGGTGCCCCGATCACCCGGCAGGTGATCGCGCAGGCGCTGATGGAGGCGAAGCTGATGCTCCGCAACGGCGAGCAGCTCCTCCTGGCCGTGGTGATCCCGGTGATGGTGCTCGTCGGCGGCGTCACCGCCGGCAACGCGATCGAGCTCGACCTCGGCACCGACCGCGCTCTGGTCGACATCCTGACTGCGGGCGTCCTCGCGCTGGCGATCATGTCGACCTCGTTCACCAGCCTCGCGATCGCGACCGGGTTCGAGCGGCGCTACGGCGTGATCAAGCGGCTCGGCGCCTCCCCGCTCCCCCGCACCGGGCTGCTCGCCGGCAAGGTGCTCGCGCTCGGCTGCGTACAGCTCGTGCAGCTCTTCGTCATCGGCGGCGTCGGCCAGATCCTCGGCTGGACCCCGGCCGCGGGCTTCGGCACCGTCCTCGCCTTCTTCCTCGCCATCGCGACGGGCACCCTGGCCTTCGCCTCGCTCGGGCTCTTCGTCGCCGGCGTGCTGCGTGCGGAGGCGACCCTGGCCGCGGCCAACCTCATCTACCTGCTCCTCCTCGCCGGGGGCGCCGTGGTGCTGCCGCTGACGGCCTACGGCGCCTACGGCGACGTTGCCCGCTGGCTGCCCTCGGGCGCGCTGGGAGAGGCGGTACGCACCGCCTTCCTCGACGGCCTCCCGGCCTGGCGCGACCTCGGCGTACTCCTGATCTGGGCCCTCCTCGGCTCCACCCTCACAGCTAGGACCTTCAAGTGGGAATGACGACCACGGAACCCTCCACCGGCCCGGCTCCCTCGGCCAAGGCTCCCTCAGCCAAAGACAGGGTCCTCGCCTGGCTCCGCGCCCACGCGTTCGGTCTGGCCATCGCCAACCTGGTCGCCAACATCGGGATCGTCGTGACCGGCGCAGTGGTCCGGCTGACCGGCTCCGGCCTCGGCTGCCCGACCTGGCCCAAGTGCACCGAGGAGTCCTACGTGGCTCACGAGGCACTCGGGATCAACGGGGTCATCGAGTTCGGCAACCGCCTGCTGACCTACGTCCTGGCTGCCATCGCCATCACGGTCGTCATCGCCGTCTGGAACCGGCGAGGGGTCATCCGCAACCTGGCGATCATCATCGCCTGCGGCGTACCGCTCCAGGGGGTCATCGGCGGCATCACGGTGCTCACCGAGCTCAACCCCTACGTCGTCGCGCTCCACCTGCTCGCCTCGATGGCGATGGTCGGCCTGTGCGTCTGGCTGCTCGACGAGCTCCGCTCACCCGAGCGTGAGGCCGCTCCGCGCCACGTGCGCGTCGCCGCACTCGTCACCTTCGCCGTCGGCTGGCTCTCCCTCTGGCTCGGCACCGTCGTGACCGGCTCTGGCCCCCACTCCGGCGACCTCGACTCCCGCCGCACCGGCCTCGACCCGGCGCTGATGTCCCACATCCACGCCTACGCCGTCTACGCGCTCATCGCCGCGACCCTGGTCACCCTGTGGCTCGGCCGCAAGCACGCGTACGTCCGTCAGGTCACGATCGTCCTGCTGGTCATCGAGCTGGCTCAGGGCCTGATCGGCTGGGTCCAGTACCTCACCGACCTCCCGGTCGTCCTGGTCGGCTTCCACATGCTCGGCGCCGCCCTCATCTCCGCCGGCCTCGCCCGCGTCGTCTGCTCCGTCCGCGCCCACGCCTGAACCTCGCAGTCTTCAGCGCTGGGCGAATTGCGAAGCAATCGCAATCAGAACAGCGGGTCCACGGCCAGGGCGACGAAGAGCAGGCTCAGGTAGAGGTTGCTCGAGTGGAAGAGCTGCATCGGGCGGATCTTGGTGAGGTCCTCGGTGCCCTTGGCCCGCGCGTGCAGCTGGTGGGCCTGGACGAGGAAGACGGCGCCGAGGCCGATGGCGGCGACCGGGTAGAGCCAGCCGGTGGAGGCGACCGGCCACAGCAGCAACGAGGTGGCGACCATGACCCAGGAGTAGGCCACGATCTGGCCGCCGACGTGGCGGGCGGACTTGACCACCGGCAGCATCGGCACGTCGACCTGCGCGTAGTCCTCGCGGTAGCGCAGCGCCAGCGCCCAGGTGTGCGGCGGGGTCCAGAAGAACACGACCATGAACAGGATCAGCGGCTCCCAGGACACCTGGTTGGTGACCGCGGTCCAGCCGATCAGGGTCGGGAAGCAGCCGGCGATGCCGCCCCAGACGATGTTCTGGGTGGTGCGCCGCTTGAGCAGCATCGTGTAGACGAAGACGTAGAAGGCGTTGGCGGCCAGCGAGAGACCCGCGGAGAGCCAGTTCACGAAGAACCCGAGCACCAGCACCGACAGCACGGCCAGCACCGAGCCGAAGATCAGGGCCGCGCGCGGGGTGACCACGTGGCGCGGCAGGGCCCGGCGCCGCGTACGCCTCATCTGCTCGTCGATGTCGCGGTCGTAGACGCAGTTGAAGACCGAGGCCGATCCGGCCGAGAAGATCCCGCCGACGACGGTGGCGGCGACCAGGCCGACCCCCGGGACGCCCTGCGCGGCGAAGAACATCACCGGCACGGTGGTCAGCAGCAGCAGCTCGATCACGCGCGGCTTCGTCAGGGAGACGTACGCCGAGATGACATCGCGCATTGACGCGCGGTCGCTACGCTGGTCGAGGTCGGGGACCGGCTGTTCGACGTGCGTCACTGAGAAGATCCTTCTCGATCGGGTTGAGGCGTCACATGCGGCTCATACAAGCAGTTCACAGCATGCGGCTCGCAGTCTAACCCGGGGCGTGAGTAGGCTCGGATTCGGCAGCCCCCACGGCCAGCCCAAGAACTTCCCATGTGGACTCCACCGATTTGAAAAGGCACCTCGTGAGCACCAAACCTGTACTCGAGTGGACCGATCTGGACCGCAAGGCCGTGGACACCATCCGCGTCCTCGCCATGGACTCCGTGCAGAAGGTCGGCAACGGCCACCCTGGCACCGCGATGAGCCTGGCCCCGGCGGCGTACCTGCTCTTCCAGAAGGTGATGAAGCACAACCCCGCCGACACCGACTGGCTCGGTCGTGACCGGTTCGTCCTCTCCGTCGGACACTCGAGCGTCACCCTCTACATCCAGCTCTACCTCGGCGGCTTCGGCCTCGAGCTCGGCGACCTGGAGAGCCTGCGCACCTGGGGCTCGCTGACCCCGGGCCACCCCGAGCGCGGCCACACGCGCGGCGTGGAGGTGACCACCGGCCCGCTCGGCCAGGGTGTCGCCAACGCCGTCGGCATCGCGATGGCCCAGCGCCGGCTGCGCGGCCTGCTCGACCCGGACACGCCGGTCGACCAGCCGAGCCCGTTCGACCACAAGACCTACGTCCTGGCCGGCGACGGCGACCTGCAGGAGGGCGTGAGCGGCGAGGCCAGCTCGATCGCCGGCACGCAGAAGCTCGGCAACCTCACGATGATCTACGACGCCAACCGGATCTCGATCGAGGGCGACACCAACGTCGCCTTCACCGAGGACGTCGCCGCCCGCTACCGGGCCTACGGCTGGCACGTCCAGGAGGTCGACTGGACCCACGACGGCACCGAGTACTCCGAGGACGTGCCGGCGCTGTTCGATGCCATCAACGCCGCCAACGAGGTCACCGACCAGCCGTCGCTGATCGTGCTGCGTACGATCATCGCCTGGCCGGCCCCCAACGCGCAGAACACCGAGGCCGCCCACGGCTCGGCGCTCGGCACCGAGGAGGTCGCCGCGACCAAGAAGGTGCTGGGCTTCGACCCGGACAAGACCTTCGACGTCGACCCCGAGGTGCTCGCCCACACCCGTAAGCTCGTCGAGCGCGGCGAGAAGGCCCAGGAGGCCTGGCGCGCCGAGCAGGCCGCCTGGGCCGAGGCCAATCCGGAGGGCGCGAAGCTGCTCGAGCGGATGCAGGCCGGGGAGCTCCCCGACGGCATCGCCGACGCGCTGCCGTTCTTCGAGGCCGACGCCAAGGGCATCGCCACCCGCGCCGCGTCCGGCAAGGTGATCAACGCGCTCGCCCCGGTGCTGCCCGAGCTGTGGGGCGGCTCGGCCGACCTCGCCGGCTCCAACAACACCACCATCTCCGGCGCCCCGAGCTTCGTCCCCGAGGACCGCTCCACCCACGAGTGGAAGGGCGACCCCTACGCAGGCCGCGTGCTCCACTTCGGCATCCGCGAGCACGCCATGGGCGCGATCCTCAACGGCATCGTGGCCCACTCGCCCACCAAGGCCTTCGGCGGCACCTTCTTCCAGTTCTCCGACTACATGCGCGGTGCCGTACGCGTCGGGGCGCTGTCGAAGCTGCCGGTGATCCACGTCTGGACCCACGACTCCATCGGCCTCGGCGAGGACGGCCCGACCCACCAGCCGGTCGAGCACCTCGCCGCGGTCCGGGCCATCCCGGGCCTCGACGTGGTCCGTCCCGCCGACGCCAACGAGACCGCCGCCGCGTGGCTCGAGGTGCTCAAGCACCACGACCGCCCCTCGGCGCTCATCCTGACCCGTCAGGCGCTGCCGACGTTCCCGCGCGGGGTCGACGGCTACGCGACCACCGAGGGTGTGGCGAAGGGTGGCTACGTGCTCCTCGACTCGCCCACCGGGACCGTCGACGTGGTGCTGCTCGGCACCGGCTCGGAGGTCCAGTACGCCGTGGCTGCCCGTGAGGAGCTGGCGAAGGAGGGCATCGGTGCCCGCGTCGTCTCGCTGCCGTGCCTGGAGTGGTTCGAGGCCCAGGAGCAGGACTACCGCGACTCGGTGATCCCGCCCAGCGTCAAGGCACGGGTCAGCGTGGAGGCCGGCGTGAAGCAGGGCTGGCGGGAGTACGTCGGCGACGCCGGCCGGATCGTCTCGCTCGAGCACTTCGGTGCCTCGGCGTCCGGTTCGCTGCTGTTCAAGGAATACGGCTTCACCCCGGAGGCGGTCGTCACGGCCGCCAAGGAGAGCCTCGCCGCCATCAACAAGGGAGCATGAAATATGTCTGACCGACTCAAGGCGCTGGCCGACGCCGGCGTGTCCATCTGGCTCGACGACCTCTCCCGCGAACGGATCGAGACCGGCAACCTCGCCGACCTCGTCAAGGAGAAGTCGGTCGTCGGGGTGACCACCAACCCGACCATCTTCGCCGCCGCGATCGCCAACGGCGAGCGCTACGACGAGCAGCTCCGCTCGCTCGTGGCCGAGGGCAAGGACGTCGACGAGATCATCTTC
>NZ_JBHVKN010000006.1:0-66219 GCF_042798075.1 Nocardioides sp. NPDC057772 | reverse complement strand
CCCGCGACCCCGGTTCAGCCGATGGACGGGATGAAGGTCGGCAGCCGCCGGACCCGGCCGCTCCTCCCCAGGCCGCGTGGCCACGACCGCGTTCGTCTCGGTCGATCCGTAGCCATCGAGCAGTGCGACGCCGAAGCGCTCGCGGAACGGCGCCAGGAGCCGGCCGGGGGTTGCCGGCGACAACGCCATCCGCACCCGGTGAGCACGATCGAGGTCCGACGGTGGCCGGCTGTCGAGGATGCCCACCATGGCGCCGAGGAGGTAGGTCACCGTGGCGCCGCTGTCCACCATCTGCGACCAGAACCGGGAGGCCGAGAAGCGGCCACCGAGGACGTACGTCGCACCGCTGACCACGGCCTGGCTGAATGCGTTGAGGGCGTTGGTGTGGAACAGCGGAAGGCAGGTGTGGAGCACGTCGTCGGAGCGGATGCCGATCTGCTCGCTGACGTTGCAACCCCACCACCAGAACTGCGCGTGGGGACAGACGACACCCTTGGAGACGCCCGTCGTACCCGACGTGTAGAGGATCGCGGCAGGGTCGCCAGGCGCGACCTCGGCGGCCGGTACGGGAGTACCCATGACTGCGGTCTGCTCACCCAGGACCCACCTCGCCTGCAGGTCAGGCAGTTCCGGGAGATCGTCGACGTGAGGTTGGATCTCGGCCTCGACCACCAGCAGCCGCGCGCCGGAGTTGGCCAAGATGTGGTGCAGCTGGCTTCCGCGGGCGGCGGTGTTGATGGGGACCGCGACGGCGCCCAGCCATGCCGCGCCGAGCACCAGGTCGAGAAGCTCCACCCGGTTGGAGGCGAGGAAGGCGACCCGTTCTCCGGGCGAGACGCCGCGCTCCGCGAGTGCTCCGGCGGCGCGTGCCACCGCCTCGACCATCTCGGCGGCGGTGCGCCGGACGTCGCCGCACACGAGCAGGGGCGCCTCGGGCGTCAGCGACGCCCGGGCCAGCAGCATCCCCGGGATGGTGCATTCACCCAGTGGCGTATCGCTCGGTAGCCGGCGCGGGTCGATCTCCACTGTGGTGGGGTCCGGAACGTACGCCGCGGGCCCGGGCGTGAGGAGCGACGTGGTGAGCGGTAGCTCTTGGCCGAGCTCGAGGATGGCGTCGTCTCCGAGCAGACGGGCGACGACCTGCAGGTCGGGCGAGCACTCGACGGTGAGCAGCGTCGATCCGTCGCCAGTGCGCGTGGACGCCATGACGCGGCCTCGCTCGACGGGCATGTCCTTGAAATCTGCCGTGCCGCACGTCGGGCACAGGATCCGGTGGGGGAAGTAGTCACGGCCGCAGCCGGCGCAGCGTTGGACGACGAGGCTCATGCGACCGCCTCCAGCACCGCGACGTTTCCGCAGGATCCGTGCCGGTAGAGCACCATGCCGTAGCCGGTCACGACACCGATCCGGGACTCGACCTGCCGACCGGAGGCTCGCCCGCGCAGTTGCTGGACCACCTCCACCATCCCGTGCATGCCTCCTCCGGCGCCGGCCTGCCCGGCGGAGAGCTGGCCGCCGGAGGTGTTGACCGGAAGACGCCGGGTGGCGATCTGCTCGGCGACGACCGCCTTGACCGCCCCGGGGTCGGTCACCCCGAGGTCGACGAGCTGCGAGAGCACCATCGCGGGGTAGTCGTCGTACACGCTGATCACGTCGGCGTCCGTCGGGGCGACACCCGCGCGCTCCCACGCGGCAGGAGCACAGGCCGCGACCGCCGTCCGGATCCCGTCGCCGGCCTGGTCGTCGTCGTTGTAGGCGGCGGTGACCGCCAGCACCCGTGCGCGGCGACCGGTGGCGCGGTCCTCAGAGGTGACGACGATGGCGTCGGCGCCGGTGACCGGGGGGACGCAGTCGAAACGGCCCAGCGGGCCCGCGACCAGTGGCGCCTCGAGGTATTCGCCGATGGTCATGGGAGCGCGATACACGGCTCCCGGGTTCAGCCCGGCCCAGGCACGCTGGGCCGTCACGAGGCTGCCGTAGTCCTTGCGGTCCAGCTGCCACGCGGTCATCTGCCGCTGCGTCAGCATCGCGAACAGCGCGTTCGGCCCGGTCATCGGAAGACCGGCCAGGTGGTCGACGGTCGCCTGGTTGTAGGCCTTGACCAGCCGCTCGTGCGCCGCGTTGTCCATGGCGTCGCCGGCGACGAGCACGATCACCGAGGCGTCTCCGGCCTCGACGGCCCGCACCGCGTGCTGGAGCATTCCGCCGGCACTCGCGCCACCGTTCGTGTCCTGCATGATCCAGCGCAGGTGGAGGCCCAAGCGCCAGGCGAGGTCGATCGCGTGGTCGGGGCCCAGCGTGAAGCTGGCGACACCCAGTCCGTCGACGTCGCCGGGCTCAAGGCCGGCATCGCACAGTGCACGGACGACGGCGTCACCGAGCACTCCGGCGGTGGTGGTGCCGGCGGCGGGATGGCGGGTGTAGGGAGACTCCCCGGCGCCGACGATGGCGACGTGGTCGCGAGTGTGGTCAGTCATAGATCTCCTCCGGCGGGCCGCCCCGATGGCGGCACGGCCCGCGCTGGTGGTTGGGTCGTTGGTGGTCAGCTGAGCCGAGGGATGATGCTCAGCTGGCGTCCTGGTAGAGCTCGCTCGCGTCGAAGGAGTCCTCGAGCAGACCCACCTCGACCATCAGGTCGATGACCTTCTGGACGCCGTCGGCGTCGTAGTCGACCTGGTACTCGGGGAGTCGCATCTTGGCAGCGACCTCCGGAGTCATCTCGGTGTGCTCGGGCATCGTCGTCTTGGCGACTCCTTGCGGATCGGCCTCGATGTCCGTGACCGCCTTGGCGAGGGCGGTCCGGAACTTCGTCACGACCTCGGGCCGTTCCTTCATCAGCTTGTCGGACGTCGCGAAGAGGCCCTGGGGTCCGTTCTGGAAGCCGATCGGCCGGACGTCCAGGTTCGCCTCGGTCGCGCTGAGGGTGGGCTCGGTCTGGAAGATGCCGTCCACGTCACCGGCTTCGAGCGCGGCGGCCATGTTGGCCTGCGGAATCTCGATGTAGGTGACGCTGTCGGGGTCGAGGCCCTCCTGCAGCAGCACCCCTCGGAACCAGATGTCGCCGACGGAGCCGAGGGACGGTGTCGCCATCTTCTTGCCGACCATGTCGGCCGGTTCCTTGATGTCGGAGTCCTCCAGCACGTAGAGACCGGACGCGTACGCGTCGGTTCCCGCGATCGCCGGTGCGGCGATGGTGACTGGCAGGTCGGAGGAGTGTGCGGTGATCAAGGACGGATAGGAGACCAGGGCCAGGTCGGTGCTGCCCGAGACCAGGGCGTTGATCGTGGTGGCGCCGTTCGCGGCCGGGGTGAGTTCGACGTCGAGACCCTCGTCGGCGAAGTAGCCCTTGCTGATCGCCTCGTACACCGGCAGCGAGTCGCCGACCGGAGGGATCGAGAGCGTTACCTTCCTGCTGTCGGCGGCAGACGCCGACTGTGCATCGTCGCTGCCGCAGGCACCGGTGGCGCTGACGAGCAGGAGCGTGAGCACGAACGCGCCGAGTCTTCGTGGGGTACGCAGGTTCATCTGTGTTCTCCTTGGAGTTGCTTCATCGCTCGCGGTGGAGACGGACATGTGTCCGGAGGTCGGGCCCGTGGGGGTGAGCCCGATGTCCTCAATGAGCGCCGGCCGCAGTGGCCAGCCCACCGGGGCTCGCCTGCCGGATCAGTCGGGCCACCTCGCTTCTGGTCTCCACGAACGACGGGTTTTCTCGGGTGTGGATCTGGTCCCGCGGGAAGGAGAGCGGGACCGGGACGTCGGCCGTCTTGACGGTCGGCGCCTTGCTGAGTGACAGCACCCGAGTGCTGAGGTAGACGCTTTCGTCCACGTCGTGGGTGACGAAGAGGATCGTCATGTCGAACTGCTCGCGGACGCGGAGCAGGAGGTCTTCGAGATCGGAGCGGGTCTGCGCGTCGACGGAGGCGAACGGCTCGTCCATCAGGAGGAGCTCGGGCCGCATGGCGAGCGCCCTGGCGATCGCGACACGCTGCTGCATGCCGCCGGAGAGCTGCCAGGCGTACTTGTCGGCCGCGTCCGCCAGACCAACCGCGCTCAGCGACTCGAGGGTCCGCGCCCGGCGCTCGGCCTTGGACACCCGTCCCAGCAGCGGGAACTCCACGTTCGCGCCGACGCGTCGCCACGGGAAGAGCGACGCCCGGTAGTCCTGGAAGACCATGGCGAGCCCCTTGGGTACGCCTGTGATGACGTTCCCGGACAGGGTGATCGTTCCGCCGGTGGGGCGGAGCAGGCCCGACAGCGTACGCAGCAGCGTGGTCTTGCCGCAGCCGGAGGGGCCCACGATCGAGACGAACTCGCCGCGCTGGACGTCGAAGTTGATCCCGTCGAGGACCGTCTGGTCGCCTTGGCGGGTGCGGTAGGTGTGTCGGAGGTCTTCGACCTCCAGAAGCGTGGTTGTCATCTGCATCCTTTCGGGGCGGTCAGTCCTGGACTGCCATCAGGAGTCGGTGCCAGCGCAGTACGCCGGACTCGATCCCGCTCAAGACGAGGTTGGACAGGTAGCCGAGCAGCGACAGAGCGACGATGAACGACCACATGGGAAGCAGCTGGAAGGAACGTTGGGCCTGCGTCAGGCCGAACCCGATGCCGTCCGAGGCGGCGACCAGCTCTGAGGCGATGAGCAAGATGATGCCGAGCGATGTGGAGACCCGGATGCCGGCGAAGATGCCCGTGCTGGCCGCCGGCAGGATCACCTGGAACAAGATCCGGAGCCGAGAGACCCTGGCCGTGCGTGCCGTCTCCAGGTAGCCCTCGGGCACCCGTCGTACGGCGCTGTAGGTGTTGAAGAGGACCGGCCACACTGCCCCGAACGCGATCAGAGAGACCCGCATCGTCGTGCCGGTCCCGACCAGGACGAGCGCCAGCGGGAGCAGCACCGGGCCCGGCATCGCCCGCATGAAGTGCAGGATCGGCTCGACCGTGTGCGCGACGGCGGGGATCCGGCCGAGGAGAACTCCGAGCGAGATCCCCACCGTCCAGGCGACCAGCAGCCCGATCAGCAGGCGCTGCAGGCTCGGGGTGACGTCGACGAAGAAGGCGTCCGTCAGGATCCCGCCGGCGAGCCCGTCGGAGAACCACCGCTCCCAAAGGTCGTCGAAGATCTCCAGCGGGGTGGGGAAGAACATCGAGTCGGAGCCGGCCGTGGACAGCTGC
Source organism: Nocardioides sp. NPDC057772 (assembly GCF_042798075.1). NCBI lineage: Bacteria > Bacillati > Actinomycetota > Actinomycetes > Propionibacteriales > Nocardioidaceae > Nocardioides > Nocardioides sp. NPDC057772. Next base: position 61,050 of record NZ_JBHVKN010000006.1, on the reverse strand, counting down.
CACGCGACCAGCAGCAGGAGCGCGCCACACCAACCGACTGCGATCCGTAGCATGCGCTCGTTCGGCTGCACGGTGTTGCTCATGAGTCCTCCCGGTTTGCCCAGGCCGCAAAGCGGCGCTCGAGTACGGTCACGACACCGTTGACGAGGAGACCGAGAGCTCCCGCCACGACCACGCCGGCACAGACGGTGTCCATGCCGCCGGGGAGCATGCTCTGCTGGAGCAGCCAGCTCCCGAGCCCGTCGCGGCTCCCGCCGATGAACTCCGCACCGACGCAGAGGATGAGCGCGACGGAGACGGTGATCCTGACACCGGTGAGCACCGACGGAACCGCCGATGGCCAGACGACACGGATGGCGACCGTTCGCCGCGACCAGCCGAACGAGCGTGCGGTGGCTTTCGCGGTGCCGTCGGTGGAGTGCACCCCGTGGATCGTGTTGATGAGCAACGGCCAGACGCAGCCGATGGCGACGACCGCTGCCTTCATCTCGATCCCCTGACCGACCACCAGGACCAGAAGGGGTACGAGGCCGACAGGCGGGAGCGGTCGGACCAGCTCGACCACGGTCGCGGTGGCCGCGTGCAACCGATCGGAAAGGCCCAGCACCAGCCCGGTCGGTACGGCGACGACCAGGGCCAGGACGTACCCGACCAGAGCAGCCCACAGGGTCGAACCGATCTGGCCGAGGAACGATCGGTCACCGAGGAGCTGCGCGGCGTGCACCAGCGTCGTCGACGCCGGGGGCAGCACGTCGCGCGGGAGCAGGTCGTACCGCGCCACCAGCTCCCACAGGGCGAGGAAACAGAGCACTCCTGCTACCCCGCGAAGGGCGACGACCGTGCGTTCGCCTGCGCGATCACCTCGGGGTGACTCGATACGAGCCCGGGCCTCGCCAGGGGGCGGTATCGGGCTGATGCTCTCGGTCGCGGTCAGCACCGCGGGCCTACTGCTCTCCATGTGTCCTCCAGACCTCGCGCCGGCTCAGTGGCCGAACGCCTCTTGCAACCACCACGAGCCCTCGCGGGAGAGCACCTTGGCGTCGATGACCATCGGCCGGGTCGACTCTGACGACAGCCAGTCCTTGACGGGAGCGAGGTCCGCGGTCTCCCGGACCGTGATCGCCTCGCACCCGTATCCGCGTGCGATCCGGGCGAGGTCGCTGTCGGGGAAGACGACGGTGTCCAGGGAAGGACCGTCGAACCCGAAGTGGTGCACCTCGGCGCCGTACATCGCGTCGTTGTAGATCACCACGAGTAGTGGGATCTCGAGTCGGACCGCCGTCTCGAGCTCGGTGATGCCCATCAGGAACCCGCCGTCACCGACGCCCACGACCGGGAGCCGACCGGGTTGCGCGAGTGCGGCCCCCAGGCCCGTCGCAAGCCCCAGCCCGACGGACTGGAACGCCTGGGTGAAGCAGAAGCCGAACTCGTCCGGAACGTCGAGGTACATGCTTGGATAGCCCAGGAAGTTCCCGGAGTCGACCGAGACGATCCGTTCGCTCGGGAGGAGACGGTTGAGCTCCAGCGAGAGGGTCCGCGGGTCGATCCGCCCGTCGCCCGACTGATCCATGAAATCGACCTGGTTCCAGCGCAAGGACGAACGGATCCGGTCGCCGACCGCCGTCGTCCGGTAGCCGGTGCGATCACTGGGCTGTGCAGCACGAAGGGCAGCGGTCGTCGCCCGAGCTGTCTCGGCGACGCCGCCCCACAGTCCCAGGTCCACGTCGCGGTTCCGGCCGATCGCCTGTGGGTCGAGATCGACCTGGACGACCTTGGCCCCGTCACCGATGAGCTTGCCGTGCCGCATCGTCCACATGTTCAGCGCGCAGCCGAACCCGACCACGAGGTCGGCGTCGGCGACGAGCTCGGCGGTGAGCGGCGAGCTGAACCCGCCGGAGACGTCGATGCCCCACGGGTCCTCGTTGAACAGGCCGCGCGCGACGGCGGACGTGGCCAGCAGAGCCCCTGACGCGGCCGCGAGCTCTTGAAGCGCTTCCTTCGCGCCCTCTGTTCGGCCACCACGCCCGGCCACGAACACCGGTCGCTGCGCGGACCGGATCAGCTCGACGAACCGGGCCACGTCCTTGGGCGCCGGTTGCGGAAGTCCCACGGTGTCGAACGTGCGTCGGTCCGCATCATCGGGCAGCTCCATGTCCTGCACATCGATCGGCACGTTCAGTACGACGGTGCGCTGCTGATGCAGGCAGGCCGCGAAGGCACGGGCGACGTCGACCAGGGCGGTCTGCGGCGAGCGGACACGCATCGCGAGCGCCCCGGCACCCTCGGCCATGCCAGCCTGATCGATGAAGAAGTTCGAGGTGGGCTCCGTCGCCTCGGCGGTCAGCACGAGCAAAGGCGTCCTGCTCTTCGCCGCCTCGACGATGCCGGTGAGCGCGTTGGTGTAGCCGCACCCCTGGTGCAGCGACAGCACCGCGACCTCGCCGGACATCCGGGCGTAGGCGTCAGCCATGGTGGCAGCGCCGCCCTCGTGCCGGGCCGGGACAAACCGTGCCCCACGCGCTACGAGCGCGTTGGTGAAGTGGAAGTTTCCGCTGCCGACCACGCCGAACACGGCCCGGACGCCCAGATCGGCGAGCACCTCGCCGATCGCATCACGTACCAGCATCAGTTCACCTCCTGGCCTGCAGCCGGGACCATCGCCAGGACGCGTGCAGGACTGCCCGAACCGCCCACGATCGGGAGGGGAGCGACCACGATCAGTGCGCCTGTCGTCGGGAGGAGCGCGAGGTTCTGCAGCTGGGTGATGCCGTACTTGCCGGCGCCGAGGAGATAGGTGTGCACAGGGAAGGCCGGCTCGAAGGCGAACGCCTGCCCGGCGTCGGTGCCCACGGTCTCGACGCCGAACCCGATGATGTCGGTCTCCTCGGCAAGCCACTTCGCGCATTCCGGGGTCACGCCTGGCGTGTGCGGGCCCTCGTGGTCAGCGTTGAGGAAGAGCTCCTGGTCGTGGGAGCGGGCGGCCCATCCGGTGCGGTAGAGAAGCCAGCCCTCCGGGAGCCGTCCGTGCTGCCTCTGCCATGCCTCGACGTCCTCGACGGTGAGCAGGTAGTCCGCGTTCTCCGCGACCTCGGCGGTCTTGTCGATGACCATGGCCGGCCCGACGAGCCGCTCCACCGGCACCTGAGAGACGTCGCCGTGGTCGACGCCGGTCACCCAGTGGCACGGCGCGTCGAAGTGGGTGCCGACGTGCTCGCCGGTGTGGATGCCGTTCTGGTAGGAGGTCTCGCCCCGCTCGTCGTACTTCGCCAGCTCCTCCAGCTCGAAGCGCGGGATCGGGGCCATACCCTCGGGCAGAGGCAGTACGGGTGTCGAGGCTGAAAGCTTGGCGGTCAGATCCACGACCGTGACGGCGCCCGAGGCGACGGCACTGGCCAGATCCGACGGCGTGCGGGCCGGGGTAGACGAGAGGTGCATGCGAGCATCGTGCTGCCGCTGAGAGTCACATCACCAATGCCAATCCAAGGCTAGATATGCCAGAAAAGATATATCTGGGCATTCCGATATAAGCCGATCTACGATGGCCGCCAGTCGTCCGGCGAGAGGTTCCCATCGTGCAGACCCAGCAACTGTTCGGCGGCAAGCTGAAGCTGCGGCACCTCGTCCTGCTCACCACGATCGCTGACGAGGGATCGTTCGTGGGCGCCGCGGAGAACCTCTACATCTCCCAGCCCGCGGTGACCCGGAGCGTCCGGGAGGTCGAAGACCTCGTCGGCGTCGAGCTCTTCGTGCGAGGGCCTCGGGGCGTGTCGCCCACGCCGGCGGGGGAGATCCTGATCGAGCAGGCACGATCCGCGCTCGGCAACCTGCGCCGCGCATCCGAGCAGATCGAGGAGGTGCTCCAAGGGGGCGCGCGGCCGCTTCGGGTCGGGACCAACCTGGCCGGCGCCTACGCGCTGCTCCCACGTGCTGTGGTCGCGCTGAAACGGGCCGAACCCGACATCACGGTCTCGGTCGTCGAGGGCACCGCAGAGCAGCTGACCACGAGTCTGCAGCGGAGTGAGGTCGATCTGCTCGTCGGGCGCTTGGACCCCGGAACCTACCGCGGGTCCCTCCACCATATCCGGCTCTACGACGAAGCGGTGCGGGCGGTTGTACGTCGGGGCCACCCGGCACTTGCCGCAGCGCCGCAACGACTTGCCGACCTGCAGTCCTACCCGTGGATCCTGCCTCTGCAGCCCAGCACGTTGCGGGCCGAGCTCGACGACATGTTCGCCCGCGAGGGGCTCAGTCCACCGCGCGACATCACCGAGTGCTCGACCCTGCTCACCTCGCGGGCGATGCTGCTGGAGACCGAGGCCATCGCGCCGCTGCCGATGCTGATCGGCGTACGCGACGAACTCCTCGAGATGCTGCCTCTCCGTCTCGACACCGTCCCCCGCGCCATCGGCGTGACGCTGCCTGCGGACCGATCGGTCAGCCGAGAAGCACGGCTGTTGGTCGATGCGCTCACTACCACGGCAGCGATCATCGCAGCCGAGCTCGAGGAGGCCGCACCGACGTCTGTGCCGGGCGTCGGTTCTCCACGGAGCCCGGTCATCTGAGACGTGATCTCGAGGTGAGCCCGGCCTGCTCATCCGGAGACGTTGACAACATCCGGCATGAGGAGGTGCGCATATCGCAAGCTGATTTGGTATTGGCGACCCGAACCACTTTCTCCGCAGGATCTGGTGCCATGAACATTCCGGAAGGTTCAGCCAGTTCGACGCCGGGCTCCGGTGTCTCCAGGCGTTTGCTGCTTGCCGGCGCAGGCGCAACCGGGGTCCTCGCGGGGGCGGGCGCGCTGCCCGCATCGGCCACGGGTCCCGAGTCTGCCGCCCGCAAGTTCGGAGCGGGCAGGCGAACCCGTCTCGTTCTCCTGGGCACATCCGGAGGTCCGCCGTGGTGGCCAAGGACTGACCGAGCGGGTGTGGCATCAGCTGTGGTTGTCGGCGACCGGTACTACATCGTGGATGCCGGACACGGCGTGGGTCGTCAGGCCCGGGATGCCCGACTCGGCAACTGGAGACATGACACGGACGGTCCGCTGGACGCCCTTCGCGCGATCTTCCTGACCCATCTGCACTCCGACCACATCATCGACCTGAACAACCTGCTCATCGAGGGGTTGTCGAACGGGCTCGCGCGAGTGACCACACCGGTGCAGGTCTGGGGTCCCGGCAACCGGGGAACGCTTCCTCCCCGTTTCGGGCCACCGCCGGACCCGCAGGTGACGGCACCGGAGAACCCGACGCCGGGAACCGCCGAGATGATCGACCTCATGATGCGGGCGTATGCGACCGACATCAACGATCGGGTCTTCGACACCCGCAAACCACCGCCGTCCGCCCTCGCCTCGGGGTACGACGTCCCCATCCCGGAGCGTTACCTCGCCGACCCCAACGGGAACCCCCATCCGCGGATGAGCCCCGTGCCGTTCTACGAGGACGACCGGGTCCGGGTCTCAGCCACCCTGGTCCAGCACGCTCCGGTCTTTCCCGCGCTTGCCTTTCGCTTCGAGACCGACGACGGGGTGATCGTGTTCTCCGGCGATACCTCACCGAGCGACAACCTCATCGAGATGGCGCACGGTGCCGACATCCTCGTTCACGAGGTCATGGACCGAGAATGGGCCGAGGAGATCTTCCCAGAGCCTCGCGACACGTCGGCCGAGGGCCGCTTCCAGCACTTGATCAACGCGCACACGACCATCGACGAGGTGGGGCCGATCGCAGAGGCCGCAGGCGTACGGACGCTCGTGCTGAACCATCTGGTGCCCGCCAACTGGCCGGAGTACAAGTTCCACCGGGCTCAGAAGAACTTTTCCGGCCTGGTCGTCGTCGGTCGGGATCTCGACGAGTTCGGAGTGGGCGCAGCGCTTGGCTGAACGCCGCAGACCCCCAGGACCGCCGGTCAGAACCCGATCGGCAGCCCGGCGTAGTTCTCCGCGAGCCCGGCCGCAGCGTGCTCGCTGGAGGTCGCCCAACGTAGCTGGGAGAGTTGGAGTTGGGCGTCGAACGGGTCCTCGGCGGTGTGCAGCATCGTGGTCATCCACCAGGAGAAGTGGGTGCAGCGCCAGACGCGGCGCAGTGCGGTCTCGGAGTAGTCGTCCGCCAGTCGCGAGTCACCATCGAGCAGCGCGGTGAGCGCGGGAGCCAGCAGCGCGACGTCGGCGACAGCGAGGTTGAGGCCCTTGGCGCCGGTCGGAGGAACGATGTGGGCGGCGTCGCCGGCCAGGAAGAGCCGGCCGTGGCGCATCGGCGTGGAGACGTGCGAGCGCATCGGCAGCACCGAGCGGTCGGTGATCTGACCCGGCTGCAGTGTCCAGCCGTTCTGGCCGTGGCCGAGCCGGGCGGCGAGGGCGTCCCAGATCTGGTCGTCGGACCAGGTCGCCGGGTCGGTGCCGTTGGGCACCTGGAGGTAGAACCGCGAGACGCTCTTCGAGCGCATCGAGTGCAGTGCGAAGCCGTCGGGATGCCAGGCGTAGATCAGCTCGTCGGTCGAGGGTGCGACGTCGGCGAGGATGCCGAACCAGCTGTAGGGGTAGGTGCGGTCCCAGCTCTCCCGGGCCGGGATCGCGGCACGGCTGGGGCCGAAGGAGCCGTCGCAGCCGACGATCACGTCGGCCCGGATCCGCCGGGCGACCCCGTCGGCGTCGGTGAAGGTGACCGAGGGCCGGTCGGACTCGATGTCGTGCAGCGTGGTGTCGCTGACCTCGTAGTGGACCACCTGCCCGGCGGCGCGTCGGGCCTCGATCAGGTCCTTCTGCACCTCGGTCTGGCCGTAGACGTACACCGCCCGGCCGACCAGGTCGACGAAGTCGAGGTGGTGACGCTCCTCGGGCCACTGCAGATAGATCCCGCGGTGCTTGTCGGCCTCGCGGGCCAGCCGGTCGCCGAGGCCGACCTCGGTGAGCAGGTCGACGCTCGACTGCTCCAGGATGCCGGCACGGATGCGGGCCGCGACGTACTCCTCCGACCGGGTCTCCACCACGACCGAGTCGACTCCGTCGGCGGCGAGGAGATGGCTCAGCAGCAACCCTGCGGGGCCGGCGCCGACGATCACAACCTGCGTACGTTCATCTGCCATGGGGCCGAGTCAACCCCCGTTCGGGCAGTCGTCGCCAGCGTGGTTTTCCGGTGAGTGGAAACGATGGCCGGCGGCACCGATTCCCAAATGGTGCGGACGGGCCCTTGTGTCAGCGCTGGTGCGTCCCTACGGTCGAGGCAACTCAATTGTGACCCGAGTCACAACCAACGAAGGAGCGCCCCGATGCCCGACGTCCTTGCCGAACGCGCCGCCCTCGAGTCCCAGATCGGCGACCAGACCATGGTCGACGTCTTCACCAAGGTGGTCGCCGAACGCGGCGCCGAACCGGCCTTCTCCGACCGGCACACCGCCGACGGTGCGGGCTGGCGCACACTGTCCTGGTCCGAGCTGCACCAGCGGGCCCGCGAGCTCGCCGCTGCCTACATCGAGGCCGGCCTGAAGCCGGGGGAGTCGGTCGCGATCATGGCCGCCAACCGCATCGAGCACATCCTCGCCGACCTGGCCGCGGTGCTCGCCGGTGGCGTGCCGATCAGCATCTACAACACCCTCGCGCCCGATCAGGTGGGCTATGTCGCCGAGCATGCGGACCCGCGGATCGTGGTGCTGGAGACCGACGACCACGTCGCTCGCTGGGCGCTCGGGCTGAAGCGGGAGGAGATCCTCCGGGTCGTGGCGATCGACACCACGGTGGCCGACGACCCGCGGGCGGTCGCCTGGGACGACTTCGTCGCCTCGGGTGCGGCGGCGCTCGCCCGGGACGGCGGGGTCGGCGAGGAGCTCGACGCACGCAGTGCGGCGGTCACCCCGGACGACACCGTCACGATGCTCTACACCTCGGGCACGACCGGGCAGCCCAAGGGCGTGGTGCTCACCCACCGCAACATCGTCTTCGAGACCACCAGCTCGCTGTCGACCTCGGGGATCGAGGAGCCGGGCGTCCTGGTCTCCTACCTGCCGTTCGCGCACATCGCGGAGCGGGTGCTCAGCCTCTACATCCCGCAGTTCAACGGCGGTCACGTCTACCTGATCCAGGACCCCTCGCTGCTGCTCGCCACGCTCCAGGAGGTCCACCCCACCAGCTTCTTCGGGGTGCCGCGGGTGTGGGAGAAGATCCGCACCGGTGTGACCGCGCTGCTCGCCGCCGAGACCGACGACGCCAAGCGGGAGGCCGTGGAGAAGGCGATGGCGGTCGGCCTCGCCTACGTCGAGTCGCAGCAGACCGGGCACACCACCTCGCCCGAGCTGCAGGCTCAGTTCGAGCAGGCCGACGCCGCAGTTCTCTCGACCATGCGTGCCCTGCTCGGGCTCGACAAGGTGGAGTGGGCGGCCAGCGCGGCCGCGCCGATGCCGCTCGAGGTCGCGAAGTTCTTCGCGGGTCTGGGGATCAAGGTCTACGACGTCTACGGGATGACCGAGACCACCGGCGCCGCGACCGCCAACGGGCCCGACGGCTTCCGGCTCGGCACGGTCGGCCGGGCTCATCCCGGGATCGAGGTGCGCATCGCGGAGGACGGCGAGATCCTGTTCCGCGGTCCGATCACGACCCCTGGCTACGTACGCCGGCCGGAGGCGACGGCCGCGCTCCTCGACGAGGACGGCTGGCTGCACACCGGCGACATCGGCTCGCTCGACGAGGACGGCTTCCTCAGCGTCGTCGACCGCAAGAAGGAGATGATCATCAACTCCGCGGGCAAGAACATCGCACCCTCCAACATCGAGAACCTCCTCAAGGAGAGCCCGCTGGTCGGTCACGCGATGGTGGTCGGTGACGGCCGTTCGTACGTCGTCGCCGTGATGACCCTCGACGGCGAGATCGCCCCCGTGGTCGCTCAGAAGCTCGGCGTCGAGGCCGGGTCGCTCGCCGAGCTCGCCCAGCACCCGGTGATCCGCGGCGCGGTGGCCCAGGCGGTCGAGGCCGCCAACGCCCGGCTCTCCCGTCCTGAGCAGGTCAAGGCCTTCGAGCTGCTCGGCGAGGAGTGGACGGCCGAGTCCGAGGAGCTCACGCCCACGTTGAAGCTGAAGCGGCGCGTGGTGAGCAAGAAGTACGCCGACATCATCGACGGTCTCTACGCCGCCGAGCAGTGAGAGGGTCGGCGTCCGGATCCTGACGCCATCCTCTCGTCCTCAGGACCCGCCCGGTAACGTCGAGATCGACTTGTTCGGGCGGGTCAGGAGGTCTGCAATGCGTTGCTTCATCGTCGTCAAGGAGCGCAGCGACGCCGAGAAGTGGGACTGGGTGCTGGCCGGTCCGGGGCTGCACACGGCGGGATCATTGGGTGCTCGCGGGACCGAGGACGCGATCATCGCGGCGGTGGGTGCGGTGTACGACTCGCTCGTCGAGATCGCGCCGGTGCAGATCGTGGTCGCGCTGCCGTCCAACTCCCGGTTCTGGATGCTGACCGACGAGATCGCGGACGCCTATCCCGGGGTCACCGTGGTGCCGTTCGTCGACGATGACGCGGACATCCGCGCGGAGGCCGTGGAGGCGTTGGCGGTCTATCGGGCCGGTCCGCTGCCGCCGCTGGTGGTGGCGACCGACGGCTCGGCCCACCGCGGGTTCATCGGATGGGGCTGGCTCGCCGGCGACGGCCAGCACGGCTTCGGCCGGCAGGTGCCCAACGCCCGGATCCGGGACCCGCAGTCGCTGGTGGTCCTCGCCGAGCTGCAGGCGATCGCGGAGGCGGTGCGTGCGCTGCCGCGGCGCACGCTGACCATCCGGACCGACTCGCGGGTGGCGCTGGCGCTGATCGAGGACTGGCTTCGGGGCGAGGAGTCGATGCCGAAGGGCTACGAGACCGAGCATCGCGCCGAGCTCGCGGGCCTGACCCGGATGCACGACGACCTGTGCCGCGAGTCCGAGCGGCTCTCCTTCGAGTGGGTGCGCGGACACGTCGGCGAGGCGCTCAACGAGGGCGCCGACTCGCTGGCCAAGCTGGCCCGGCGCTTCGCCGAGGGCACCTGGGGGCTGACCGCCGACGAGGTGCCGGCCCGGGCGCGGGCGATCGCCGAGACCTTCGCAGCACCGCTCGCTTCTGGGTCCGCTTCGGCCGGGTAGGTTCGGGTGTCGTGAACCCTCCTGCGGTTGCCATCGCCCCCGACGAGCCCGCGCAGGTCCGCGCACGCCTCGATGCGCTGGGGCTGGACGGCATCTTCGACGTACACACCCACTTCCTGCCCCAGCGGATGCTCGACAAGGTGTGGGCCTACTTCGACTCGGCCGGTCCGCTGACCGGCCGGGCGTGGCCGATCGCTTACCGCCACTCGGAGGAGGAGCGGCTCCGGGTGCTGCGGGCTCTCGGCGTACGTCACTTCACGGCACTCACCTACCCGCACAAGCCGGGGATGGCGGCGTGGCTGAACCAGTGGGGTGCGGAGTTCGCGGCCGACAAGCCGGACTGCCTGCAGTCGGCGACGTTCTACCCGGAGCCGGGGGCCGGCGACTATGTGCGGGAGGCGGTCGAGTCCGGCGCACGGATCTTCAAGGCGCATGTCCAGGTCGGCGACTACGACCCCAACTCGCCGCTGCTGGACCCGGTCTGGGAGGTGCTGTCGGAGTCGCGCACGCCGCTGGTGATCCACTCCGGCCATGGGCCTGCTCCTGGTCGGTTCACGGGTCCGTCCGGGATGGAGACGCTGCTCGGACGCTATCCCGATCTGGTGCTGATCGTCGCTCACATGGGACTGCCGGACTACGCCCGGTTCCTCGATCTGGTGGAGAAGTACGACGGGGTGCATCTGGACACCACGATGGCGTTCACCGCCTTCACCGAGGCTTCGACGCCGTTCCCTGCAGAGGAGCTGTCGCGGCTCGAGGCGCTGGGGGAGCGGGTGCTGTTCGGGAGCGACTTCCCCAACATCCCCTACCCCTACCTGGAGGCGGTCGACGGGGTGCTCGGCCTCGGGCTCGGGGACGAATGGGCGCGTGGTGTGCTCTACGAGAACGCCGCGCGGCTCTTCGGGCTGTTCGCCGCCTAGGCCACGGCGGTCTCGTCGTAGCTGTCGGTGAGGATCTGGACGATGTCGGGGACCCCGAGCGCGAGCCGGTTGAACCGGGGCGACTCGGCGGCGACGACCAGGTGCTTGGCGAGCTCGATCTCGTCGCGGGCCCACGGGATCAGCCCGGCACGGTCCAGGTTGGCGGAGTTGGCGGCGCCGTGGCCGGAGATCGAGCGGTAGGTGATCACCGGGGTGCCGGAGGCGAGAGCCTCGAGGGAGGTGAAGCCGCCGGCGTTCTGGACGACGCAGTCGCTGGTCGCCATCAGGGCGCGTACGTCGGTGCGCCAGCCGAGCGCCACGACTCCGGGGATCCGCTCCAGGCGGCGCTTGAGACAGGGGTCGGTCGCGCAGAGGACGATCGGGGTCATGTCGCTGTGCTCGAGGATGTCGCGGGCGGTCTGCTCGAGTGCGCCGGCGCCGAGCGAGCCGCCGGTGACGAGCGCCCGCGGGCCGGTCAGCTGGAGGTCGGCCAGCGGGTCGGGGAAGACCTGCCCCGGGACGTACGCGGCCCCTGGCGGGACCAGCGGCTGGACCACGGCCGCGTTGCCGCCGAGCATGCGCGCCTCGCGGGCGGCGACCTCGTGGATGGCGAGGTTGAGGTCGATGCCGGGGTGGATCCACAGCGCCGGGACCGCGGCATCGGTGAGGTAGGTGACGGCAGGGACGGTGAGCTGTCCTGACGTGCGGAGGTGGCCGATGACCTGGGAGCAGAAGGGGTGGGTCGAGATGACCAGGTCTGCGCCGCGGATGACTTCGGTGATCTTGCGTGTGGAGAGGCGGAGGAACCGGTTGAACGGCTTGTGGAGCGGGCGTCCGGGCATGACCAGGCTCATCGTGGTGCCCCAGGAGTCCGGGCTGACCTGGAGCTGCATCTTGTAGCCGACCTTCAGGCTGTGCCCGAGTCTCCACGGCATCAGATCGACGAAGTCGAAGATCTCGACGTCGCAACCGGCCTCCCCGAGTGCTCGTGAGATTTCTCGGGACGCGGAGTTGTGCCCCGCGCCGTAGCTCGCCGAGATGATCGCCACGCGGGGGGTCGCGCCGGGCCGGAGGTGAAGGAGGGGCCCGAGCCGCTCCGAGTCGATGGACATGCGCCGGATTCTGTACGCATGGTGTGACGTTGTGGTGAACGGGGGCACCCCGGCGCGTCACTCTTCACCATCGGTTCGCCTCCCCGAACCTGCGGGCGTTCTATGGTTCATCCTGTGATCACGGCCCGGCAACTGCGTCATCGTGCGCGGTCGGCGGTCGCCGAGCTGGGCGGTGGCCCCTCGGCGGTGGCCGTGGTGATGCGCCGGGTCGTGGTGGCCTTCGCGGAGGCGCGAGGCATGGCGCTCACCGATGCGGCATTGGACACTGCGGGGCTGCTGACGACTGCCGGGGACTGTTCGCTGCCGGATCGTCTACTGTCGAATTATCTGTTTCCGGACGGGATCGGAGCCGATGATCTGGTCCTGGAAGAGATCGGCTACGTCTACGAGGCGTTGCTGGAGGACTCCTCGCGGCGCGACAACGGCGCCCACTACACCCCACCAGAGCTCGCTGACGAGGTGGTGGCGCATGCCCTGGCTCCGGTCGCCGCTCCCGACGCCACCGTGGTCGACATCGCTGCCGGCACCGGCGTCTTCCTGCTCGCCTCCGCCCGCTACCTGGCGGCGTCGTGCCGGATGCCGCTGACCGAGGTCGTCAGCGGGTGTCTCTACGGCGCCGACATCGATCCGGTTGCCGTCGACATCGCGAAGCTGTCGCTGTGGCTGCTCTGCGAGGACCCCTCGCTCCCGCTGACCTTCCTCGACGACCGGATCCTGTGCGGCAACTCGCTGGTCGGGCTCGTCGACACCGCCGAACTGCCGGACGGCCTCACCGACCCGAAGGCCTACGCCGATGCGATGGTCGCGGTCGCGCTGCCGCTGGGCGGCCGGCCGGGGAAACGGCTGGAGGAGGCGTACGCAGCGCTGGGCCGGGCACGGCGTCTGCCCGTCCCGGCGGTTCGGCCGATCCACTGGGCGCTGGTCGCGCCCGAGGTGATGGCGCGCGGTGGTTTCGACGCGGTGGTCGGCAACCCGCCCTACCTCGGGGTGAAGCGGGTCCGAGACGCGATCGGTCAGCAGCTGCGCGACTACCTGGCGCACACGCTCGCCGCCGGCACGACGAGGCGGGCCGACTACGTCATCTACTTCCTGCTCCGGGCAGCCGCGCTCAGCCGCGGCGAGATCGGTCTGATCACGACCGACTCGATCAGCGAGGGCGACACCGCACGGTTCGGGCTCAGCACGCTCCTGGATCGCGGCTGGCAGGTCGCCCGGGCGGAGCGGTCGGCCCCGTGGCCGACCGCGGGGGTGAGGTTCGCGAAGATCTGGCTCACCACCCGGCCGCTCGACAGCGCCTGGCTCGACGGCCGCACCGTCCCCGCGATCACCGGGACGCTCGAGGACGGTTTCTCGCTCCCGGAGCCGGCGCGGCTGGATCTCGACGGCCCGCTGCCGCACGGCTACCAGGGCACGATCGTGCTGGGGCGCTCGCTCGTGCTGACGCCGTCGGACGCGGAGGCACTCCGCCGCGGGCCCCTCGGCCACACCGTGCGCCCCTACCTGAGCGGAGAGGACCTGGTCACCCCGTGCGGCTCGACCGCCTCGCGGTTCGTGGTCGACGTCGGCAAGCTCGGCCTCGAGGAGCTCGCCGAGGACCGCGCACTCGCACGTCTGGTGCGGTCGAAGGTGCGCGCCGAGCGCCGCCGCCAGTTCGTGAAGTACCCCCAGCTCAAGGAGCGTTGGTGGGGCTTCCTCAGCCCGGTCGACGAGCTCTACCGCGACGCCGCCGGGCTGTCGCACGTCATCGCGTTCAGCAAGCACAGCAAGCACCTGTGGCCGGTGCTGGTCGGAGCCGACCATGTGTTCTCCAACGGACTGGTGGTCTACCCGACACAGGATGCGGCTGCGTACGCGTTCCTGGCCTCGGACCTACACCGCGTCTGGGCGATGCGCGCCGGCGGCACCATGCTCAACACGGCCTACCGCTACAACCCCTCGCGCCTGCGCGCCACCTACCCGTTCCCCGCAGACCTCGGGCCGCTCCGGCCGGCCGGGCAAGCGCTCCTGGCAGCCCTCGAGCGGGTCGGCGACGAACGCCGGATCGGCATCACCGGCGTACTCAACCTCGTCGGCGACCCCGACACCCACGACCCCGCGACCACCGCCCTCCGGCAGGCCATCGCCGACGTCAACCACGCCACCGCCCGCCTGCACGGCATCGACGAGTCCCTGGCCACCCCCGAGCTGACCCCCTCCGGCTTCGGCCTCACCCCGACCCGCCAGCGAGCCCTCATGGCCGAGCTGGTCGCCCAGAATCTCGCCCTCGCCGAGGCGTCACAAGCGTCGGCCGAGGCGTCGGGTACGTCGGCCGAGACGTCACCACGGTGACGCCTCGGCCAGCGCGAGCGACGCTTCGGCCGACGGGGCCGACCTCTCGGCGGGCTAGACCGGTGTCGCGGGCCCACCTTCGACAGGAGCGGTGAAGTCGACGGTGCGCTTGGCGTTGGCGAGGGCCGTGACGGTGGCGGTGCCGATGGTGCCCTCGCGGTCGAAGACCTCGGCGGTGCCGACGGAGATGCCCTCGTGGGCGACGTGGTCGATGGTGGCGAGACCGACCTCCATCCCGGCGGGGCGGCGGGCGAGGGCGAGGGAGATGTCGGTGTTGATCCACTCGACGCCGTTGCTGCCCCAGTTGGTGACCATCGAGGTGGCGTCGGCGATGGAGGCGACGGTCTGGAACGGGGTCATCGGCTCGCCGGCGACGGTCGGGACCGCGACCTGCCAGGTGACGTGGCGCCCGGCGTTCTGGTGCTTGCCGAAGTCGTCGGACCAGGGGTTCTCGGAGACGAAGAAGGGTACGTGGGGCTCCGAGGTGGGCGGTGCCACCGAGAGCGGCGGGGGAGTGGCGCGCTCGGTCGCGGACCAGACCTCGCCGGCCGGGTTCTCGCCGGCGAGCAGGTAGGTGCAGGTCGCCCGCGCCACGACCTGTTCCGAGCCGTCGCCGGACGACTGGACCATCTCGGCATCGAGCAGCGCGATGCGGGGCCCGTTGCGTACGACGCTCGTCCGGATCCTCGTCGGCACCATCCGCGGCGGCCGGAACAGGTCGACGTGATAGCGGGCCGGCACCAGCTCGGAGGCGCGGCCGAGCACCTCGATCTGGTCCTCGAGGCCGCGGGCGATCAGGCCGCTGGCGGCCACTCCGTGCATGTGGTCCTCGGCCCACATGCTGCGAGCCATCGGCGTAGGCTCGAAGCCGTCATCGGTGCGCCGGAAGAATGCGAGATCCATGCGCACATTCTAGAACGTGTCCTAACTTCGGATTCAGTTGTGAAAACCGGCAAATAGTAACGGTTTCGTCATTACAAGTGGCCTAAAACCACGTACCATCGCACCCAAAGCAGCCCCGATCGAAGAGGACGACGATGAGCAACACGCCTCCGTACCAGGTGACCGACCCCGCCACGGGTGAAGTGATCGAGACCTTCCCGTTCGCCACCGACGCCGAGGTGGAGGAGGCGCTGGCGCGGTCGATGAAGGCGTACGAAGCCTGGCGCTCGACCCCGATCGAGGAGCGTTCCGCGATCGTGAAGCGCGCCGCGGACCTCTTCACCGAGCGCGCCGCGGAGCTCGGCTCGATCATCCGCACCGAGATGGGCAAGAAGACCTCCTCGGGCGCGGGCGAGGCGGAGTTCTCCGGCGAGATCACCGCCTACTACGCCGACCACGGCCCCGAGCTCCTCGCCGACACCGACCTGCCCGGCCACGAGGGCAAAGCGGTCATCCAGCGCCTGCCGCTCGGCCCGGTGCTCGGCGTGATGCCGTGGAACTACCCCTATTACCAGGTCGCCCGTTTCGCCGCGCCCAACCTGGTCGCCGGCAACACGGTCATCCTCAAGCACGCCGAGAACTGCCCGCGCTCCTCGGCCGCGATCGCCAAGATCTTCGAGGACGCCGGCCTTCCCGACGGCGTCTACCAGAACCTCTACGCCACCCACGAGCAGATCGCCACCATGATCGCCGACCCGCGCGTGCGCGCGGTCTCGCTGACCGGCTCCGAGCGCGCCGGCACGGCGGTCGCCGAGGCCGCGGGCCGCAACCTGAAGAAGGTCGTCCTCGAGCTCGGTGGCTCCGACCCCTACATCATCCTCGACTCCGACGACATCGACGCCGCCGCCGAGACCGCCTGGGCGACCCGGATGGAGAACGTCGGCCAGGTCTGCAACGGCAACAAGCGGATGATCGTGAACGAGGAGGTCTACGACGACTTCGTCGCGGCCCTCACCAAGCGTGCCGCCGCGATGACCCCGCTCGAGGGGGAGGACGGCGACGACACCGTCTACTCCCCGCTGGTCGCCCGCAAGGCGGCCGAGGCGCTGCGTGAGCAGATCGAGGACGCGGTCTCCAAGGGCGCCACGCTCCACGCCGGTGGCGAGATCTCCGAGGGTCCCGACGCGTTCTTCGCCCCTGCGGTCCTCACCGGTGTCACCCCGGAGATGCGCGCCTACAGCGAGGAGCTCTTCGGCCCGGTCGCCGTCGTCTACAAGGTGAGCACGGACGAGGAGGCCGTCGAGCTGGCCAACGCGGTCGAGTACGGCCTGGGCGGCGCCGTCTTCTCCACCGACGAGGCCCGCGCGATCGCCGTCGCCCAGCAGCTCGAGGTCGGCATGGCCAACGTCAACACTCCGGCCGGCGAGGGCGCCGACGTGCCCTTCGGTGGCACCAAGCGCTCCGGCTTCGGCCGCGAGCTCGGGCCGCTCGGCATCGACGAGTTCCTCAACAAGCGTCTCTTCTACGTCGAGCGCTGAGCGGACCGATCGGTCGCCCCAGGATTCTGAGAGAATCCTGGGCGTGGCTGAGAAGGTGACCTTCAAGAGTACGTCCGGACCCATGCTGGCCGGTCTCATCGACCTGCCCGAGGGTGAGGTGCGTGGCTGGGGCGTGTTCAGCCACGGCTTCACCCTCGGGAAGGACTCACCGGCCGCCGCGAGGATCTGCAAGCAGCTGGCCGCCGAGGGCATCGGCATGCTCCGCTTCGACAACCTCGGCCTCGGCGACTCCGAGGGCGACTGGGGCGACGGCTCCTTCACCCACAAGGTCGCCGACACCGTCGAGGCCACCCGCTTCATGGCCGAGCGCGGCACCCCTGCCGAGCTGCTCGTGGGCCACTCCTTCGGCGGCGCCGCGGTCCTCGCCGCGGCCAACGACTCGGTCGGCGTCGATGCCGTGGCCACCGTCGGTGCCCCGTTCCAGCCGGCTCACGTCGAGCACAACTACGACGCCGTGCTCTCCCGGGTGATGGAGGACGGCGAGTCGCCGTGGATGGCAGGCGGCAAGTCGCTGACCCTGCGCAAGGCCTTCGTCCATGACGTACGCCGCGCCGACCTGCGCCACAAGATCATGCAGCTCAAGAAGCCGCTCCTGGTCATGCACAGTCCCACCGACACGACGGTCGGCATCGAGAACGCCTCCGACATCTTCAACACCGCCCGCCACCCGCGCTCGTTCGTGGCGCTGGAGGGCTCCGACCATCTCCTCACGAAGAAGGGTCAGGCCCAGCGCGCCGCCCGGATCATCTCCGCCTGGGCGGATCAGTACCTGATCGACTGAGTCGCTTCCGCTGATCCGGCCCGGCGTCGGCTAGGTTCGGGACATGCTCACGAAGCCGAAGTTCCCGATCAAGGAGCTGATCAAGGCAGGTCCCGCGGCGCCGCAGGTGCTTGTCGGGCACCTGGTCGCCACCCAGGGTCCGGAGATCGCCCAGAAGGTGGCCGAGGACCGCGCCGAGCCCGGCTTCGACGCCGATGCGTACGTCGACGAGCTGATCAGGAAGCACCGCTGGTTCGCCCGTGCGCAGGGTGCCGGCGGCGGCGCGATGATCGCGGTCGCCGAGATCCCGGCCCTCATCGGTGGCCCCGCCGCCGTCGCGGCCGCGGCAGGCACGGCGATCCTCGGCGACCTGGTCGCGCTGGCGTGGATCGAGCAGCGGCTGGTGATGCACATCGCGGCTGCGTACGGGCACGATCTGGAGGATCCGGCCCGGGTGGACGAGTTCCTCAGGCTGGCCGGAGTGGATCTGCTCTTCGACGGCGGCGGCAGCGCGGCGGGTGCCGCGGGCAGCAGGTTCGGCGTCCGTGCCGCTTCCCAGTGGGCGGCGAGGAAGACCATCCAGGCCACCAGGTCGATGGCGCAGCTCGTCGGTGCGCGGGTGGCCCGGCGTGTCGTCCTGCGCGGCATCCCGGTGCTCAACATCCCGCTCGGTGTGGTGCTCTCGGACACCGCCACCAAGCGTCTCGGACGGCGCGCACGCGAGTTCTACCGGGCGCGTCCGCGGCCTGCCTGACGCGTGTGTTTGATCAATTGACAGAAAACACCGAACGAGACTTCCACTAACAGGTGTGGGTGGGGTTACACTCGCTGCAAGCGCCCGGCTCGTGGACGTTCGTCGTGGGGACCGAACGAGTCACTGGCCCGGTCGATGAGGCGCCGATCGCGCGTATCCGCTGTTTGGACGCGGTCGTCAGTCGTCAGCCATCGACCTGCGCGAGCCCTGGGAGGGCGACCGGCCGATGAGGGTCGGCATTTGGACATGCCACTCACCCGTGCGTGGCCCAAGGAGGATTCAGTTGGCTCAGGGAGCCGCTACCCGGCGCAACAACCGGTCCGGCCGTTCGCGTAGCAACGGAAACGCCGGCAAGTCCGGGCAGAACGGTCGCCGCAAGGGCGTCCACAAGGACAACGAGGGCATCATCCCGGTGCTCGCTCAGGTCGTCCGCGAGGTCGAGTCGGCCGTGCAGCGCCGCTCGGCGATGCCCGACGTGCGCACCAAGTTCCAGGTCGTCGCGCTCCTCGCCCGAGACGAGCGCCATCGCGTGCTCGAGGACGAGACCCTCAACGACGGCCGCCGCGCCGAGCAGCTCAAGCGTCTGGACGGGATCGCCACGATCCTCGCCAAGACCGCGACCATGGACTCGCGCCTGTTCGAGCTCCTCGCCGAGGACGCCGAGATCTCCGAGGCCGCACTCGACCTGAAGCACGAGCTGATGGCCCGCGGTGGCGTCGACGTGCCCGAGGACGAGGAGGAGGACGAGGACGAGACCCCCGCTGTCGTCGTCCCCGACAAGCGCGTCGTCCCGACGAGCGTCATCCAGCGCCAGCTCTCCAACCCGTTCCTGGTGCCCGACTTCACCAATGCCCGCCCGCCGGTGCACGCCCGCCGCCTGTCCGGCTGGGAGCTCCTCGGCCCGCTGTTCCGCAGTTTCGAGTACGCCGACTCCGGCCCCTCGTGCATGCCGCTGCCCGACCCGCCCGCCTACGGCCCCGGCCATGTCGACGCGCCCGGCACCCGCGAGCTCATGCACCATCAGGCCCAGATGGTCGCCTCGGCGGCGCAGGGCCACCGCACCTACCTGCTGGCCGACGAGCCCGGCCTCGGCAAGACCGCGCAGGCCCTGCTCGCCGCCGAGGCGGCCGACGCCTACCCGCTGCTC
Source organism: Nocardioides sp. NPDC057772 (assembly GCF_042798075.1). Classification (NCBI taxonomy): domain Bacteria; kingdom Bacillati; phylum Actinomycetota; class Actinomycetes; order Propionibacteriales; family Nocardioidaceae; genus Nocardioides; species Nocardioides sp. NPDC057772. The sequence continues at coordinate 41,486 of NZ_JBHVKN010000006.1, read as the reverse complement.
GTGGTCGTGCCCAACGTGGTCAAGGCCAACTGGGCGCGCGAGGTCAGCCTCTGGACGCCGTCGAAGAAGGCCACCGTCGTGCACGGCAACGGCGAGGACATCGACGGCTTCGCCGACATCATCGTGGTCAACTACGAGATCCTCGACCGCCACGTCGGCTGGCTCGGCGAGTTCGGCTTCAAGGGCATGGTCGTCGACGAGGCCCACTTCATCAAGAACAAGTCCTCCCAGCGCTCCCAGCACGTGCTGGCCCTCTCCGAGAAGATCCGGCAGCGTACGGCCAACCCGCTGCTGATGGCGCTGACCGGCACCCCGCTGATCAACGACATCGAGGACTTCCGGGCGATCTGGCAGTTCCTCGGCTGGATCGATGACGTCAAGCCGCTCAACGGTCTGCTCGAGGGGCTCGAGGAGACCGGGCTGACCCCGCAGGACAACAGCTTCTACGGCGCCGCCCGCCGCGTCGTCGTCAACCAGGGCATCGTGCGCCGCCGCAAGATCGACGTCGCCAGCGACATCCCGGCGCGCCGTGTGGCCGACCTCCCGGTCGAGCTCGACGACGCCGAGGGCCGCTCGATCCGGGCCGCCGAGGCAGAGCTGGCCAAGCGGATGATGCAGCGCTACGACACCGCGATCGAGACCCGCGTGACCGGAGCCAAGCCGGCTCCGGGCGAGCTCGACCTCGAGCTGATCCGCCGCGTCGCCACCTGGGAGCGCGAGGACCAGGACGCCTCGACGGGCGAGAACGTCTTCGGCATGATGCGCCGCATCGGCAAGGCGAAGGCGACCCTGGCCGCCGACTACGCCGCCCAGCTGGCGCGCAACGTCGGCAAGGTCGTCTTCTTCGCCAAGCACATCGAGGTCATGGACACCGCGCAGAAGCTCTTCGAGGAGCGCGGCATCCGCTACTCCACGATCCGCGGCGACCAGACCTCGAAGGCGCGCGAGAAGGCCATCGACGAGTTCATGAACGACCCCGAGGTCGAGATCATCGTCTGCTCGCTGACCGCCGCCGGGGTCGGCGTCAACCTGCAGGCCGCCTCCAACCTGGTCCTGGCCGAGCTCTCCTGGACCGACGCCGAGCAGACCCAGGCGATCGACCGGGTCCACCGCATCGGCCAGACCGAGCCGGTCACCGCCTGGCGCATCATCGCCAGCCAGACCATCGACACCCGGATCGCCGAGCTGATCGACTCCAAGGCGGGCCTCGCTGCCCGCGCCCTGGACGGCTCCGACGAGGAGGTCACCGACTCCGCCGACGTGCAGCTCGAGGCCCTGGTCTCGCTGCTCACCGACGCGCTCCGCAAGCGCGAGTCGGGCCGCCGGGGTCGCCGCGCCGCCTGACCGGGCCCGACTGGGCCCGACCTGGGCCCGACCTGGGCCCGACCTGGGCCCGACCTGGTTCCGGGACTCGACCCAGGCCTCATCTCAGGGAGAATCCTGAGGTGGGGCCTGGGTGCTGCGGCGTACGCTTGAGCACATGTTCTGGATCATCCTTCTCCTCGTCGCGGCGGCCGTCGGCGGCTACGTGTTCCGGGTGCCGATCGTCGCCAAGCTGACCGGTCAGCCGCGCAGCCGCATCGAGCGGCACATCGGGCCGAAGACCAAGCGCCTTCCCTGATCTGACCGGCCCGGGCACCGCCCTCGGGAATCACCGGTAGGGCACGTACGTTGGGACTACGTGCCCGCCGATCCGGCGCGCACGCGACTCCAGACCGGAAGTGAGAGCCCCATGCCCACCGTCGAGCTCGGCGCAGAGAACTTCGAGAGCACCGTCACCGACAACGAGATCGTTCTCGTCGACTTCTGGGCGTCCTGGTGCGGCCCGTGCCGCCAGTTCAGCCCGATCTACGACGCCGCCTCCGAGGAGCACCCGGAGATCGTCTTCGGCAAGGTCGACACCGAGGCCGAGCAGGCCCTCGCCGGCGCCGCCAACATCACCTCGATCCCGACGCTGATGGCCTTCAAGAAGGGCAACCTCGTCTTCTCCCAGCCCGGCGCCCTGCCTGCGCCCGCGCTGAAGCAGGTCATCGACGCGGTCGTCGACCTCGATATCGACAAGGCGCTGGCCGAGCAGGCCCAGAAGGAGTCCGGCGAGTAAGACTCGTCACTGCTCCTGGCTTCGCATCAGGTTGGATAGCCGTGTGAACGAACCCGACAGCGCCGCCCACGACGAGCTCCTGCGCCTACGCGGCAGCATCGACAATCTCGACGCGGCCCTCGTCCACCTCCTCGCCGAGCGCTTCAAGTGCACCGAGCAGGTCGGCCGGCTGAAGGCGCGCGCGGGCTTCCCGCCTGCCGACCCCAACCGCGAGGCCGTCCAGATCGAGCGGCTCCGCCGACTCTCCGACGACGCCGGGCTCGACCCCGAGTTCGCCGAGAAGATCCTCAACGTGATCATCGCCGAGGTGATCCGCAACCACCGCCAGTTCGTCGAGGACTGAGGGATCAGCCCAGCACCCGGTCCAGCCACGCATTCCAGAACCGGCGATCCGGGTCGAAGCGGCGTACGAGGTCTCTGAAGTCTTCCCAGCGCGGGAAGCCGGCGCCGGGATCTGCGGTGGTGAAGAGCTTGCCCCAATGTGGCCGGGTGCCGGCCGGTAGCCGCCGCTCGAGGTCGGGCAGGAGCTTGCCCACACCGGCAGGGTCGGCCCGCCAGGTGAAGTGCAGTGCCAGTACGTCCGTGCCGTAGGCGGGGGAGAGCCACAGGTCGTCGGCGGCGACCGCGCGGATCTCGCCGACCTGCAGCAACGGCCGGACCCGGTCGGCGAGCGACCGGACGGCGTCGACCGCCTCCTGGGCGCGGTCGAACGGCACCAGGTATTCACTCTGCAGCTCCGCGCCGACGCTCGGCTGGAAGTCGAGCCGGAAGTGGGGCAGTCGCTCGTGCCACGGCCCCGGCACGCCGAGCTGCTCGGTGCACGGCGCCGCGTCGAGACCGGGGATCACGTGGCGAGGCTCGGTCGCGAGCACCGTCCCCGGGATCTGCGGCGTCGTCGAGCTCGACTTCACCCAGACCTTGCCGACCGAGCCGTCGGGCGCGTCGCCCCAACGCGTGAAGATCGACACCGAGTAGGCCGCACCGAGGATCTCGGTCAGATGCTCTCGCAGGTCGGCGAAGGTCAGACCCTCGTGGACCGTCTGGGAGATCTGGTAGCTCGGCGAGGTCAGCAGCTCGAGGTGGGTCACGATCCCCAGGGCGCCGATGCCGACCACGGCCCCGGCGAAGTCGGGTGACCCGGCCTCCAGGCGCACCAGGTCACCCCGGCCGTCGACGATCTCCAGTGCCGTCACGGAGGTGGCCAGCGAGCCGTTGCCGACGCCGGACCCGTGCGTGCCCGTCGCGACCGCTCCGGCCACCGAGATGTGGGGGAGCGAGGCGAGGTTGGGCAGGGCCCGCCCGCGTTCCTCGAGCCAGGCCGCGAGCTCGCCGTAGCGCATCCCGCCGGGCACCCGGACGACGTCTCCGGCCAGGCTCGGGGCGGACTCCAGGGCGTCGAGCGAGACCAGCACACCGGGCGTGTCCGCGAGGTCGGTGAAGGAGTGCCGAGATCCCAGCGCGCGCAGTCGTGGCTCGCGCAGCACGAGGTCACGTACGTCTTCGACGGAGCGTGGTCGCACGAGCTTGCGAGCGGTGTAGTCGTAGCTGCGAGCCCACGTCGATCCGGGAGCGTCGAAGGCGGGGGTCTCGGTGCGCATGCAGGGATCGTAGCCGGATATCGGGGATAGATGCGCGTGAATAGAAAACGTTATCGACAACGATTGATAAGCCCTGCTCGCTCGCGCCACTCTGTGATGCCGATCACATCCACTCCTTGGAGGCATCGTGAAGATTCGCCACCTGGCTGCGGCGATCGCCGCAGTCTCGACCGCAGTCGCCGTCACCGCAGCGTCCACGGCCCACGCTGAGCCCCGCGGCTTCCAGCCCCCGTCCGACTCGCTCCGCTCCTATGCCTCGCAGATCGGTCTCCGCGTCGGTGTCGCGGTCAATCCCGAGGTCCTGGCCGACGAGGAGCTCGCCGGCATCGCCGCCGACGAGTTCTCCAGCCTCACCCCGGAGAACGAGATGAAGTGGGAGACCGTCGAGCCCACCCGCGGCACCTACGACTGGTCGGGTGCCGACGCCGTCGTCGAGTTCGCCAAGGCCCACGGCCAGAAGGTGCGCGGTCACACCCTGCTGTGGCACAACCAGAACCCGGCCTGGCTGACCGAAGGCGTCGACAACGGCACGATCAGCACCGACGAGCTCCGCACGATCCTCGAGAAGCACATCACCGACGAGGTCACCCACTTCCGTGGCAAGGTCTACCAGTGGGACGTCGCCAACGAGTTCTTCGCCGACTCCTGGAGCCCCAACCCGCTCCCCAACGGCATGAACGGCGACAACTTCTGGATCAAGCACCTCGGCACCGGCATCGTCGCCGACGCCTTCCGCTGGGCCCATGCCGCCGACCCCAAGGCCCAGCTGTTCTACAACGACTACAACATCGCCGGTGAGGACGGGAACAGCGCCAAGTCGACCGCGGTCTACAACTGGGCCAAGGAGCTCCTCGCCCAGGGTGTGCCGATCCACGGGATCGGCAACCAGGGTCACCTCGACACCCAGTACGGCTTCTCCGGCCAGCGGTTCCGCGCCGACCTGCAGCGCTACGCCGACCTCGGGCTGAAGGTCGCGGTCACCGAGGCCGACGTACGCACCTTCGTCGACTCCGCCGAGACCCAGGTCCCGACGGACGACCTGGCGCTCTTCGCCCATCCCTACGAGTTCTCGCAGATGCTCCAGGCTTGTCTCGCCGTGCGCGCCTGCACCTCGTTCACGGTGTGGGGCATCGACGACGCCCACTCCTGGGTACCGGGCTGGTTCGAAGGACAGGGCTACGCGTTGCTCTGGGACGTGAACAAGCAGCCCAAGGAGGCGTACACCACGCTGAAGCAGGATCTCCGGCTGGCCCTGGGCGCGGCGCGCCGACACTGAGGCAACCCGGTCACCGTCGGGTCGTGGCGACTCCCGCGCGTCGGTGGTCTACTTGAGACCGAGCACATCGATCGATCTGAGCGAGGGTAGATGAGCGAGTACGCAGCAGAGGCAGACCTCGAGGAGCAGGCGACCGACGTCGTGCAGGAGACTGTCGACGACGAGGCGCCCCTGGACGCCGAGGAGACGGTGACCTCGCCGCCGGACGACGTCAACGAGGCCGACTACGCCGAGCAGAAGCTCGACGCAGTCGGCCCCGACGACGACTACGACTACTGATCCGGCCGGAACACCTGCTAGGAGTTCTGCGGGAACCCCAGGTTGATCCCGCCGTGCGAGGGGTCGAGCCAGCGGGTGGTGACGGCCTTCTCCCGGGTGAAGAAGTCCAGCCCGGCGGGACCGTAGGCCTTCGCGTCCCCGAACAGCGACGCCTTCCAACCGCCGAAGGAGTGGTAGGCGACGGGCACCGGGATCGGCACGTTCACACCGACCATGCCGACCTGCACCTCACGCTGGAACCGGCGCGCGGCGCCGCCGTCGTTGGTGAAGATGGCGGTGCCGTTGCCGAACTGGCCGGAGTTGATCAGCTCCAGACCCTCCTCGTAGCCGGAGACGCGTACGACCGAGAGCACGGGGCCGAAGATCTCCTCGGTGTAGACCGTGGACGTGGTGGGAACGCGGTCGACCAGTGTCGGGCCGATCCAGAACCCGTTGGGATCGCCGTCCACCTCGACCCCGCGGCCGTCGACGACGACCTCCGCCCCGTCGGCGGCGGCCACGTCGACGTAGCTCGCCACCTTGTCGCGGTGGGCGCCGGTGATCAGCGGGCCCATGTCAGTGCCGCGGGTGCCGTCGCCGGTCTTGAGCGTGGCCATCCGGGAGGTGATCTTCGAGATCAGGCTGTCGGCCACCGAGTCGACCGCGAGCACCACCGAGATCGCCATGCAGCGCTCGCCGGCCGATCCGAAGCCGGCGTTGACCGCCGAGTCGGCGACCAGGTCGAGATCGGCGTCGGGCAGCACGAGCATGTGGTTCTTGGCGCCGCCGAGCGCCTGGACACGCTTGCCGGCGGCGGTGCCGCGCTCGTAGACGTAGCGGGCGATCGGGGTGGAGCCGACGAAGGAGATCGAGGCGACGTCGGGGTTGTCGAGGAGCGCGTCGACCGCCTCCTTGTCACCGTGGACGACGTTGTAGACGCCATCGGGCAGTCCTGCCTCGGCCCACAGCTCGGCGATCCAGTTCGACGCGGTCGGGTCCTTCTCAGACGGCTTGATCACCACCGTGTTGCCAGCCGCGATCGCGATCGGGAAGAACCACATCGGCACCATCGCCGGGAAATTGAACGGGCTGATGATGCCCACCACGCCCAGCGGCTGCTTGAGGGTGGTCACGTCGACGCCGGTGGAGACCTGCTCGGAGACGGTGCCCTTGAGCAGATGGGAGAGCCCGCAGGCGAACTCGACGACCTCGAGACCGCGGGCGATCTCGCCGGCGGCGTCGGAGAGCACCTTGCCGTGCTCGGCGGTCAGGATCTCGGCGAGCTCGCCCTTGCGGGCGTTGAGCAGCTCGCGGAACTCGAAGAGCACGGCCGTACGCCGGGTCAACGAGGTCTCGCTCCACTCCGCGTAGGCCTTCTTGGCCGCGGAGACGGCGGTGTCCACGTCGGCGGCCGAGGCGAAGCGTACGTGTTTCTGGACGGTGCCGAGCGCCGGGTTGTAGACGTCGCCGAGACGGGTGCCGGTGCCGGGGTTGGTGGCCCCGCCGATCCAGTGGTCGAGGATGGGGAGATCGGTCATTTCATACGTCCTTTGCGTGTTACAGCGAGCCGAGCACGTCGTCGTAGATCGAGATCGCCTCGGCGACCTCGTCGGGGGTGACGACACACGGAGGCACCACGTGGATGCGGTTCTCCATGGTGAAGGGGATCAGGTTGCGGGCGATCAGGTCGGACTTGATCCTGGCCATCGTCGCGGCCGGCAGCGGCTCGCGGGTCTCGCGGTCGGCGACCAGCTCGAGGGCCCAGAACACCCCGGTGCCGCGTACCTCGCCGATCACGTCGTGCTTCTCGGCCAGCGCCGCGAGGCCGGGTGCGATGTGGTCGGTGCCGATGGTCGCGGCGTTGTCGACGATCCCCTCCTCGTTCATCGCCTCGATGGTCGCCACGATCGACGCCATCGCGAGCGGGTGGCCGGAGTAGGTCAGGCCGCCGGGGAAGACCTGCTCGTCGAAGGTCGCCGCGACCGGGTCGGAGATGATCACCCCGCCGGCCGGTACGTAGCCCGAGTTGACCCCCTTCGCGAAGGTGATCAGGTCGGGCACGACGTCGTAGGCGTCCAGTGCGAGCCACTCGCCGGTGCGACCGAAGCCGGCCATGACCTCGTCGAGGATGAGCATGATCCCGAACTCGTCGGCCAGTGCCCGGACACCGGGGAGATAGCCCGGCGGCGGGATCATGATCCCGGCGGTGCCGGGGATGGTCTCGAGGAGGATCGCCGCGATCGACGCCGGCCCCTCTGCCTCGATGACCCGGCGCAGGTGGTGCAGGGCGCGCTCGGACTCCTGCTCCGGCGTGGTCGCCCAGAACTCCGAGCGGTAGAGGTAGGGGCCGAAGAAGTGCACGTGGCCACGGGCGAACTCATTCGGGATCCGCCGCCAGTCGCCCGTCGCGACGATCGCCGCTCCGGTGTTGCCGTGGTAGGAGCGGTAGGTCGAGAGCACCTTGTCGCGGCCGGTGTGGATGCGGGCCATCCGGATCGCGTTCTCGACCGCGTCGGCGCCGGCGTTGGTGAAGAAGACCTTGTTGAAGCCCACCGGCGCGATGTCGGTGATCCGCTCCGCGGCCTCACCGCGCGCCAGGTTGGCCGTCGTCGGCGCGATCGTGGTCAGCGTCTCGGCCTGCTTCTTGATCGCCTCCACCACCCGGGGGTGCTGGTGGCCGATGTTGGTGTTGACCAGCTGGGAGGAGAAGTCCAGGTAGGTGTGGCCCGAGTCGTCCCACACCCGCGAGCCCTGGCCGCCGGCGATGACGAGCGGGTTCAGCGACGCCTGGGCGGACCAGGAGTGGAAGACGTGGGATCGGTCGAGGTCGTACGCGCGGGCGTCACTGGCGCTGGTCAAGGCTGTCCCCTGGGGTGCGTGGATGGACACGGATCTGGATGCTCACTCTACGCCGGGAACGACGGGGTCGCCGTCGATCCGGAATACTGATTACGACGGTATATCAGGCTAACGGCTACGTTTTCGTTACATTCGTGCGTCATCAGCAACGAAATCGCGCGCTCATGCCTTTGCGGTCGCCGGCCGGTTCACTCGCGGGATCACCAGATCTCCGTACGCAGCCAGCGTCTGCTGCATCGCGTCGTGCTGCAGGTAGACGGCGAACTGGTCGACCCCGAGGCTCGCGAGCCGCTCGAGCTTGGCGACCTGCTCCTCGACCGGGCCGAGGAGGCAGAACCGGTCGACGATCTCGTCGGGCACGAACCGGGTGTGGGTGTTCTCGGCCCGGCCGTGCTCGTTGTAGTCGTAGCCTTCGCGGCCTGCGATGTAGTCGGTGAGCGCCTGCGGGACCACGGCGGTCGAGCCTGTCGAGACCCCGTACTTGGCCACGATGTCGGCGACGTGGTTGCCGACCATCCCGCCGAACCACCGGCACTGCTCGCGGGCGTGGGCCAGGGCCTCGGGCGACCCGTCAGTGACGTACGCAGGGGCGGCCACGCAGAACGTCAGCGACTCCGGGTCCCGGCCGGCGTCGGTGGCCGCCTTCTTGACCGCTCCGATCATCCACTCGGTGATGTCGGGATCGGCGAGCTGGAGGATGAACCCGTCGCCGACCTCGCCGGCCGCCTTCAGCGCGAGCGGGCCGTAGGCAGCGATCCACACCTCCAGCTCGGAGCGCTTGGCCCACGGGAACTGCAGCGTGGAGCCGTTGACCTCGACCGGGCGCCGGTTGGCCAGCTCCCGGATCACCCGGGTCGCCTCGCGCATCTCCTTGATCGTGGACGGCTTCCCGTTGAGCACCCGCACCGCCGAGTCGCCGCGGCCCATACCGCACACGGTGCGGTTGCCGTACATCTCGTTGAGGGTCGCGAAGACCGACGCGGTCACCGTCCAGTCGCGGGTCGCCGGGTTGGTCACGAACGGACCGACCTTGATCGTGCGGGTCTCGGCGAGGATCTGGCTGTAGATGACGTACGGCTCCATCCACAGCAGGTGGCTGTCGAAGGTCCACGCGTAGTCGAAGCCGTACGCCTCGGCCTGCTTCGCCAGCGAGACGACCCGCCAGGCGGGCGGGTTGGTCTGGAGGACGACACCGAAGTCCATGGCGTCACACCAGGTACTGCGACAGGTCGCGCTCGAGGTAGCTGCCGTGGCCCTTGGTGCCCTTGAACTCGCCGTCGGCGACGACCACCGACCCGCGGGAGAGCACCACGTCGACGTGGCCGTCGATCTCGTAGCCCTCCCAGGCGGAGTGGTCCATGTTCATGTGGTGGGTGCGGCCTTCGCCGACGCCGATGGAGGTGTGGCCGGCCGGGTCGTAGACCACGATGTCGGCGTCGGCGCCCGGCGCGATGACGCCCTTGCGGCCGTAGAGGCCGAACATCCGGGCCGGCGTGGTCGCGATCAGCTCCACCCAGCGTTCGAGGGTGATCTGCCCGGTCACCACGCCCTGGTAGAGCAGGTCGACGCGGTGCTCGATCGAGCCGATGCCGTTGGGGATGGCCCGGAAGTCGTCCTTGCCGAGCTCCTTCTGCTCCTTCATGCAGAAGGGGCAGTGGTCGGTGGAGACCATCTGCAGGTCGTTGGTGCGCAGCGCCTGCCACATCGCGTCCTGATGACCCTCGGCGCGCGAGCGCAGCGGCGTCGAGCAGACCCACTTGGCGCCCTCGAAGTCGCCCCACTCCTCCGAGGATGCGCCGAGCTGCTCTTCGAGGGAGAGGTAGAGGTATTGAGGACAGGTCTCGCCGAAGACGTTCTTCCCGTGGTCGCGGGCAGTGGCCAGCTGCTCGACGGCCTGCTTGGCGCTGACGTGCACGACGTAGAGGGGTGCCCGGGCCACGTCGGCGAGCATGATCGCCCGGTGGGTGGCCTCCTCCTCCATCTGCCAGGCGCGCGCGATGCCGTGGTAGTAGGGGCTCGTCTTCCCCGACTCGGCCAGCTGCGCGGCCAGCACGTCGATCGCCGGTCCGTTCTCGGCGTGCATCATGGTGAGCAGCCCGTGGTCGGTCGCCTTCTGCATCGCCCGCAGGACCTGCGCGTCGTCGGAGTAGAAGACGCCCGGGTAGGCCATGAACAGCTTGTAGGAGGTGATCCCCTCGTCCACGAGGGTGTCCATCGCCTTGAGCGCGTCGTCGTCGACCCCACCGATGATCTGGTGGAACCCGTAGTCGATCGCACAGTTGCCGGCGGCCAGCTCGTGCCAGTGCGCCAACCCGTCCTGGACGCGCTCGCCGTAGCGCTGCACCGCGAAGTCGATGATCGTCGTGGTGCCGCCCCAGGCCGCGGCACGGGTGCCGGTCTCGAAGGTGTCGGAGGCGTTGGTGCCGCCGAACGGCAGCTGCATGTGGGTGTGGGCGTCGACGCCGCCGGGGATGACGTACTTCCCGGTCGCGTCGATGGTGAGGTCGGCGTCGATCGTGCCGAACGGGCTGGCGCCGGGGGAGATGAGCGCGACGATCCGCTCGCCGTCCACCAGCACGTCTGCCTGGGTGCGTCCGGTCGCGGAGACGACCGTGCCGCCCGTGATGAGGGTGGTGCTCATGTGGGCCTCCTCAGGGTCGGGGGATGGCGGTGTAGGAGTCGGGCCGCCGGTCGCGATAGAACTGCCAGTCGTCGCGCATCTCCTGGACCATGTTCATGTCGAGGTCGCGTACGAGCAGCTCCTCCTTCTCGCCGGAGCCGAGCTCGCCCACGTAGTTGCCGCGCGGGTCGACGATCTGCGACATCCCGTAGAAGTTGACCGCCTCCGGTCCGTACTCGTTGTCCTCGAGGCCGACCCGGTTGGGCGCGAGCACGAAGTAGCCGTTGGCGACCGCGGCGGCGGGCTGCTCGATCTCCCACAGCCGGTTGGAGAGTCCGGGCTTGGTGGCGTTGGGGTTGAAGACCATGTGGGCCCCGTTGAGCCCGAGCTCGCGCCAGCCCTCGGGGAAGTGGCGGTCGTAGCAGATGTACATCCCCACCTTGCCGACCGCGGACTCGAAGACCGGGTAGCCCAGGTTGCCGGGGCGGAAGTAGAACTTCTCCCAGAACTTCTCCACGTGCGGCAGATGGTTCTTCCGGTACTTGCCGAGGATGGTGCCGTCGGCGTCGACCAGCACGGCGGTGTTGTAGTAGATCCCGGTGTCGGCCTCCTCGTAGATCGGCAGCACCATCACCATGCCCAGCTCCTTGGCCAGGCTCGCGAAGCGCTGCACGATCGGGCCATCGGCCGGCTCGGCGTAGCGGTAGTACTTTTTGTCCTGGGTGATCCCGAAGTAGGGCCCGTAGAAGAGCTCCTGGAAGCAGATCACCTGGGCGCCCTGCGCTGCGGCGTCACGCGCGAAGCCCTCGTGCTTGTCCAGCATGGAGGCCTTGTCCCCGGTCCAGGTGGTCTGGCTGATTGCGGCTCTGACGATGGTCATGCGACTACCTCCCCCTCCATAGAAGCATGCCGCCGCGGCCCGTGGGGCCACGACGGCATTTTTGACTGGAAGGAGGTAGTGCCTGAAAGTCTCCCGCTCTACGCAGCGGTGGCCGGATGACGTACGACCACGTGCTCGACGGCCCTGGCGAGCTCCTCGCGGAGCTCCGGCGCCAGCTGGGGGCAGTCGACCGAGAGGAACAGCTCCATCGCGGAGCGGGTCGCGCGGGCACGCTCGCCGGGCGTCTCCTCAGGGAGGGTGGGCGCGATCTCGGCGAGATGGGCGCTGGTCTCGACCACGGTGTTGCAGTCGTGCGGGGTGAGTGGGGCGCGGGCCTCCCGGCCGGCGCGGACGAGGACGCTGAGAACCTCCACCTTGGCGGCGGTGGTCAACGACATAGCGCTCCTCGACGAGTCGAACAGATGCGACCCCACACCGTCCGCGTTGTGCGACGACATGTATCTCCTCGGTGGGACGTGTGCCTCCCCCGAGGCACTCTCGCCCACTCCAACGACCAGGGGAAGGGAACGGTGACGCCCTTGGGTGCTTTGTAACCCAGCTGTGGGCTGACCCGTGAGTAACCTATAGAAATTACGGTCCTGGTGTTGCAGATCGCCCTTGCGTGGGGCGACCCGGCACAATTGAGCCCATGAGTTCTCCTGGGGGCGCCGGCATCGGCGGCCTGATGGTCGAGACCGAGGCCGATGTCGTACGCCGCCAGGCGCTGCGCCGCATGCGTATCGTCGCCACGGGGCTCCTGGTCGTGGCCGCCATCGTCTACCTGCTGACCCTCGGCATGGACGGGTTCTGGGGATTCGTGAACGCCGGTGCCGAGGCATCCATGGTGGGTGCGATGGCCGACTGGTTCGCGGTGACCGCACTGTTCCGGCACCCGCTCGGGCTGCCGGTGCCGCACACCGCGCTGATCCCGAAGCGGAAGGACGAGCTCGGCGCCAGCCTGGAGGAGTTCGTCCAGGACAACTTCCTGCAGGAGGAGACCATCCGCGAGCGGCTCGGCGTCGCGATGCCCTCGTTGCGGCTCGCGCTGTGGCTCTCCGAGGAAACCAACGCCAAGCGCGTCGTCGACGAGGTCTCCACCGTGGTGGCCGACGGGCTGTCCCGGATCAGCAACCGGCACATCGTCGAGATCATCCAGGACGGGTTCGTGCCTCGCCTGCGCGAGGAGCAGATCGCGCCCCTGCTCGGCGGCACGTTGCAGGCGGCGCTCGACGACGGCGTACATCACGGGCTGGTCGACCTGGCGCTGGTCGAGCTCCACGGCTGGCTCGAGGAGAACGAGGAGATCGTCACCGAGGTGCTCGGTGAGCGGGCCCCGTGGTGGACGCCGCAGGTGCTGCGCGAGCCGGTGACCGCCCGCATCCACGTCGAGCTGGTCCGCTGGATCGCCGACATCCGCGACGACCCCGAGCACCGTGCCCGTAAGGCTCTCGACGCGATGCTGACCGACCTGGCGGACAACCTGCAGCACGACCCGGCGACCATGGAGCGTGCCGAGCGGCTCAAGGAGCGCGTCCTCGATCACCCCGGTGTCATCGACACCGCCATCTCCATCTGGGACGCGCTGCGCCGTGCGCTCACCACCTCTCTGCGCGACCCCGAGGGTGTGGTCCGCCGCCGCGCCCTGGACGAGGTCGTCCGCTACGCCCAGAAGGTCGTCCTCGACGAGACCCTGCAGCGCCGCTACGACGCGCTCGCCTCCGATGTCGCCGTCTACGTCGTCAAGCGTTACGGCCGCGAGGCGACCACCGTCATCACCCACACCATCCAGCGCTGGGACGGCAAGCAAGCCGCCCGTCGCATCGAGCTCTTCGTCGGCCGCGACCTGCAGTTCATCCGCATCAACGGCACCCTCGTCGGCGGCCTCGTCGGCGTCATCATCCACGCCATCGCTGTCCTGGTGAGCTGATGGTGGAGGATGGGCCCGTGAGCGAACCGTTCGACGTACCCATCACCGACGAGGTCATCCGCCTCGGCCAGTTCCTGAAGCTGGCCAATCTGGTCGAGACCGGCTCCGAGGCGCGCCCGGCGATCACCGCCGGCGAGGTGAAGGTCAACGGCGAGACCGAGCTCCGCCGCGGCCGCCAGCTCCGCGTCGGCGACGTCGTGGAGTACGCCGGCCAGGCGGCTCGGGTCTCCGCCGAGGCCGACTTCGACGTCCCCTGGTAGGTAGGTTTCCCCGGCTAACCGGGGAAACCTGCACTTCTCCGGCGTTGCATTGCCAGAGAAGTGCAGGAATACCCGGTTAACCGGGTATTCCTACGCCCGCTACTTCTCGACCTTGACCAGGTCGCAGACGAAGATCAGGGTCTCGCCGGGCTTGATGACCGCACCGGCGCCGCGGTCGCCGTAGGCCAGGTGGGGCGGGATGACGAGCTGGCGGCGGCCGCCGACCTTCATGCCCAGGATGCCCTGGTCCCAGCCCTGGATGACCTGGCCGATGCCGACGCGGAAGTCGAGCGGCTCGCCGCGGTTGTAGGACGCGTCGAACTCCTCGCCGGTGGACAGCGCCACGCCGACGTAGTGGACCGAGACGCGGTCGCGCTCGGTGGCCTCCTCGCCGTCACCGATGGTGATGTCCTTGATGACGAGGTCGGTCGGAGGGGTGGGGTCGACGAAGTCGATCTCAGGCTTCTGGCTCATGGGAAATCAGTCTACGTATCGAGTCTCGCTGGGGCACACCGCCGTCGCGTCAGTCGCGTCGGTCGTCGCGGGGTAGGTCGGGGTCATGCCGTCGGCGCGCTCGCGGCCGAGGTTCCACTCCAACCAGTCGCCCTCGCGGTCGTTGGCGCCGAGCACACATCCGCGCAGGTCCTCGGGGAGCTTCTCCAAGGCCGGCACCGCATCGTCACTGAGCCCGGAGAGGAAGTCGGTGTCGATCTTCCCGGTCTCCTCATAGCGCGAGACGTTGTGCTCGGCGATCCAGGCGTCCGGGTTGATCGCGGCGATGCCGAGCAGGGCGACGGCGCCGCTGACCAGCGCGAACCTGCCGAGCCAGAGGCCGCCGCCGATGGCGCCGCCGGCGACCGCGGCGACCAGCCCGACGATCACCAGCAGTCCCAGCCAGGCCTCGAAGACGTCGACGAGGAGCCGGAGCTGGGTGAAGCCGTACGCCTCCTGGTAGAGGTGCATCCGATACAGCGCCGACCCGACGACGACCAGCGCCTCGGCGGCCAGCAGCCCGAGCGCGACCCGCAGCCACATCCGGTCGGCGACGGTCTCCACCGGTGCCTTGCGGGCCGCCGCCCAGATCACCAGCAGCGTCAGCGCGGTCGCGACGGTGAGCTGCCCGAACCCCTGGTGGACGTATTCGGCGTACGTCAGTCCGGTCGTCTCGCGCAGGTAGTCCTCGCCGCCGAAGACCGCGGTCGCCTGCGCGACCAGGAACGCCGCGAAGACGGCGACGACGACACCCACCGGAGCCAGCCACTCGTAGCGGTTGGCGACGGGCTGGGACGTACGCTCGCTGCGGTCGATCCGGGGCGGGTTCACGGCCAGGTACGCAGCCGCCAGGACGACCCCGAAGACGAAGACGGTCATGAAGATCCGAGCGACGACGGTGTCGGGGCGTACGTCCGGCACGAACTGGTCGACCCAGCTGCCCAGCACCGCGTCGGCGGTGGTGAACAGGAGGCCGAAGATCACCAGCCCGAGCAGGGAGAGGACCGTGGTGCGCGCGACCGCGGCACCGTGACCGCGGCCGGAGACGCTGGTCAGCGTCCGGCCCAGCCATGGGATGCCACGCAGCCCGGCCAGCGGCCAGGAGATCCCGGTCAGCACGATCCCGAGCAGCGTCTTCGCCCCGGTCGAGGCGCAGAGCAGGACCGCGATGGCCGTGAGCAGGCACAGCACGACGATCCATTCGGCGTCGCGGATCACCGCGACCGAGGAGAGCAGCGCAAACAGCACGTAGCAGACGATCGGGAACCAGTTGCGGCGTCGCTCACTCGCCAGCATCACGACCGCGCCGGCGGCCAGCAGCACGACGACGGTGCCGAGCCCGGCGTTGCGGTCGGGGATCAGCAGACCGCCGAGCAGGCCGGCGACCACGGCGCCGATGAAGAGCCCGAACCTCCCCGTGACGCCGGAGTCGGGCCAGTAGGTGCCGAAGATGTCGTCGAGGACAGACGGGGTGGCGTAGGCGGCCTTGGGGTCCGTCGCGGACGTCTCGGCCGACTTGGCTGGCCCTGCCGGTTCGGCGGGCTGGGCGGGCTGGGCGGGCTCGGCCGCCGGGGGAGTGGTGGGCATCTGGGTCTCCTCGTGGGTGGGGGTGAGTTGACTGGCGGTGAGCGGATGGGGCACAGGGCGTGCGGGTGGCCGCAGTGGAAGGTCGACGCGCACGCGGGCACCGGCGGTGCCGGGAAGTGGATCGAGGAAGGCGATGGAGCCGCCGTGCAGGTCGGTGACCCAGCGGGCGATGGCGAGACCGAGCCCGGTCCCGCCGCCCTCGGCCGAGGCGCTGAGGGTGCCGAAGGGCTCGAAGACGCGACTTCGGTCGGCGACCGGGACGCCGGGCCCGGAGTCGAGGACCTCGAGGTGGTAGCGCTCGCCGTCGAGGCCGGCGCGCACGACCACCACGCCGTCCCGCGGACTGTGTCGGGAGGCGTTGTCGAGGAGATTGACGACGAGCTGGCTGAGCCGATCGGCGTCGGCCTCGACGACAAGAGAGTCCGGTGCGTCGATCTCGTAGGTGACCGGCCGTCCATTGACCCGTGCCTCCGCGACGCAGGCCTCCAGCAGCGACGCGAGCTCGACCGACGACGTGCTCAGCGGTGCCTTGCCGGCATCGACGCGCGCCAGGTCGAGCAGGTCCTCGACCAGCCGGCTCAGGCGCTCCGCCTGGTCGAGCGCGGTCTGGAGGGCGGCCGGGTCGGAGCCGACGCCGTCGACCAGGTTCTCCAGGACAACGGTGAGAGCCGCCAGGGGCGTACGCAGCTCGTGGGAGACGTTGGCGACCAGATCCCGGCGCTGGCGGTCGACGGCGCCGAGGTCGCTGGCCATCGTGTTGAAGGCACGGCCCAGCTGACCGACCTCGTCGGCCCCGCCGACAGGCACCGAGACCGAGTAGTCGCCGCGGGCCATCCGGCGGGCCGCGACCGTCATCTGCCGCAGCGGCGAGGTCATCCCGGCCGCGAGCAGCTGGGTGACCGCGAGCGCGATCCCGATCGTGACCGGGATCGAGATCCACGGCGATACCCCGGTGACTCGCCCGACCGAGGCGACGACCGCCGCCACCAGGGCGCTGGCGGCGACCAGGAGGCCGAGCTTGACCTTGATCGAGGAGACCCGTTCCAGCGGCGTCATTCGCCCGCCTCCAGCGCGTAGCCGACCCCGTGCACGGTCCGTACCCGAGCGGAGCCGATCTTGGCACGCAGTCCCTTCACATGGCTGTCGACGGTGCGGGTGCCTGAGGCGTCGTTCCAGCCCCAGACCTCGGCGAGCAGCCGCTCGCGGGTGACCACGGCGCCCGGGTCGGCGGCCAGGCAGACCAGCAGGTCGAACTCGGTCGGCGTCAGCCGCACCTCGGACCCGTCGACCCACACCCGACGGGCAGCGGAATCCATCCGCAGCCCCCCGATCTCGGCCGTACGCCGCGGCGACCCGGCCAGCTCGGCGGCCCGCTCGACGCGCCGCAGGAGCGCGTTCACCCGGGCCACGAGCTCGCGAGCCCGGAACGGCTTCGTCAGGTAGTCGTCCGCCCCGACGCCGAGCCCGACCAGCACGTCGGCCTCGTCGGTACGGGCGGTGAGCATGAGCACCGGCACGGGACGTACGGCCTGGATCCGGCGGCACACCTCCAGGCCGTCGTAGCCGGGCAGCATCACGTCGAGGACGACCAGGTCCGGCGAGGTCTCCTCGAAGCAGGAGACGGCACCGGGGCCGTCCCACGCGCGGACGACGTCGTATCCCTCGGCGGTGAGCCGGTCGGAGACGGCCTGGTTGATGACCGGCTCGTCCTCGACCACGAGAACCCGGCGGGTGGCGGTCACATGTTCTGGCACATGCTCAGGCTAGAAGCCGGAGCGGCCGGAAAGGCTGCAGAAGTTGTGAAGGTCCTGTGCAGACCTGGGCAACGGCCTTACGTCTGGTGGACGTACGCCTCGAGCTGGTCGCGCTCGAAGGCGAGCTGGTCGATGCGGTGCTTGACCAGGTCGCCGATGCTGACGATGCCGACCAGGGCGCCGTCCGCGACCACCGGCATGTGCCGGATCCGGCGCGCTGTCATGATGCCCAGGATCTCGTCGATGGTGGCCTCGGGGTCGCACGTCTCGACCTCGGTGGTCATGATCGAGGAGACCTCGGCGGCGAGCAGGGCGTCGTTCTCGTGGAGGCGCCGCACGACGTCGCGCTCGGAGACGATCCCGGCGACGGCGGTGCCGTCACTGCTGACGACACAAGCCCCGATGCTGTGCTCGGCGAGCACCCCGAGCAGATCACGCACGGTGGCGGTTGAAGCGATCGTGACCACCTCGGCGATCGCCTTGCGAGTGAGTACGTCCGCGATCTTCATGCATCAACGGTAGCGGCTGTGACTGGCGTCACGCCAGGGTCTGTTCGGGGACGCGGCGCCGAGCCAGGCGTCGTCCACTACTCGCTTGCCGGACGGCGGAACGCGGTGACCGACCCGGGCTGCGCGGCCGGCCAGTCGGCGTCGTTGTTGTCGTCGGGCAGCCCGCCGAGGAAGGAGAGCACGGCGTCGTGCAGGTGGCCGTTGGTGGCCAGCGCGTTGCCGCCCCACGGCCCCGGGTCGCCGGCCAGCGATGTGAACTGGCCGCCGGCCTCGCGCACGATGATGTCCAGCGCCGCCATGTCGTAGACCTCGAGCTCCGGCTCGACGGCGATGTCGACCGCGCCCTCGGCGACGAGCATGTAGGACCAGAAGTCGGAGTAGGCACGGGTGCGCCAGCAGCTGCGCATCAGCGCCAGGAAGTCCTCGAGCCGCTCGCGCTCCTCCCAGCCGTGGAGCGAGGAGTAGGACATCGAGGCGTCCTCCAGGCGGCGTACGTCGGAGACCTGGCACTGGGTCGACTTCATCAGCGACTTGCCGGTGTGGGCACCCTGGCCCTTGGCCGCCCACCAGCGTCGCCCGAGCTGGGGCGCGGAGACGACCGACATCACGACCTCGTTGTCGACGGCGAGCGCGATCAGCGTCGCCCAGACCGGCACGCCGCGCACGAAGTTCTTCGTCCCGTCGATCGGGTCGACGATCCAGCGCCGGCTGGACGAGCCGGAGGACCCGGACTCCTCACCGGTGATCGCGTCGCGCGTGCGCGCACGGGAGAGGGTGCGACGGATCGACTCCTCCACGGCCTTGTCCGCGTCCGAGACGGGGGTGAGGTCGGGCTTGGTCATGACGTGCAGGTCGAGCGCCTTGAACCGCGACGTCGACAGGGAGTCGGCGTCGTCGGCCAGCAGGTGCGCCAGCCGCAGGTCGTCGTTGTAGTCAGGAGTGCTCGCCACGAGGGTTCACTCTAGTGGCTAGGGGCCTGGAGCGAAGCCTCCCCTGGTAACCGGTTCCCCACGAAAACACCGCCTGGGGCATCGAGGATCACCCAGGTCAGAGCGCGTACGCCGGCACCGACCGCGCCTCGAGCAGGCGACGGAAGGACGCGACCCGCTCGGGATCGAGCCTGCCGGCCTCGATCGCCGCGTCCAGACCGCACTCGGGCTCGTCCGCGGCGTGCGTGCACCCGCGTGGGCACTCGGCCGTCGCCTCCTCCAGATCCGGGAAGGAGACGATGAGCCGTTCGGGCTCGACATGGGCCAGACCGAACGTACGGATCCCCGGGGTGTCCACGATCCACCCGGCTTCATCGGGCAACCGCAGCATCAGCGCCGAGGTGGACGTGTGCCGCCCGCGGCCGGTGACCGCGTTGACGTGCCCGACCTCCCGCCCGGCGTCGGGCACGATGGCGTTGACCAGCGTCGACTTCCCCACGCCGCTGTGGCCGAGAAGCACCGACGTACGTCCGTCGAGCTCGGCGCGCAGCGCGCTCATGTCGCCGCCGCGCTGCGTCACGACCCACGGCACGCCCAGCGACCGGTAGATCGAGACCAGCGACTCCGGGTCGGCAAGGTCGGCCTTGGTGATGCACAGCAGCGGGTCGATCCCCGCCTCGTAGGCGGCCACCAGCGCGCGGTCGATGAATCCGGTGCGCGGCTCGGGGTCGGCGATGGCGGTGACGATGACGAGCTGGTCGGCGTTGGCCACCACGACCCGCTCGACGGGGTCGTCGTCATCGGCCGTACGCCGCAGCACCGTCTCCCGTGGCTCGACCTCGACGATCCGGGCCAGCGCGCCTTCGGCGCCCGAGGTGTCGCCGACGACCTTGACCCGGTCGCCGACGACCACGCCCTTGCGGCCGAGCGGGCGGGCCTTGACCGCCCACACTTCGACCTCGGGGGCAGCGTCCATCACCAGCGTGAACCGGCCACGGTCGACCGTGATCACCCGCCCGAGGTCGGCGTCGTCGTAGCTGGGCCGATCCTTCGTACGCGGTCGGGTGCGGCGCCGCGGACGGTCGTAGTGCTCGACGTCCTCGGTCCCGTAGCGCCGCTGTGCCTTTGCCATGTCGTCAGGAGAGTTCGGTCGAAGCGGAGCGCGAGACGAACAGCTCTGCCCAGAAGGGCGCGAAGTCGGTGAAGGTCTTGGAGGTGGTGGTGATGTTCTCGACCAGGACGTCATCGACGGCTGCCCCGATGATCACGCCGGCGTGGGCCATCCGGTGGTCGGCGTAGGTGTGGAACACCCCGCCGTGCAGGGTCGCGGGCCGGATCGTCAGGCCGTCGGGGTGCTCGGTGACGTCGGCCCCGAGGGCGCCCAGCTCCTGGGCGAGCGCGGCGAGCCGGTCGGTCTCGTGGCCGCGGATGTGGCCGATGCCGGTCAGGTGCGAGGGCGTCTCGGCGAGAGCGCAGAGCGCTGCGACGGCGGGGGTGAGCTCGCCGATGTCGTGCATGTCCAGGTCGATCCCGGTGAGGCGTTCCGGACCGGTCACGGTGAGCCCGTCGTCGTCCACCTGCACCTCGCAGCCCATCAGCGAGAGCACCTCGCGCAGCTGGTCGCCCGGCTGGTCGGTGGCCTGCGGCCAGTCGCGCACGGTCACGGTGCCGCCGGAGACCGCAGCGAGCGCCAGGAAGGGAGCGGCGTTGGACAGGTCCGGCTCGATGGCGCGGTCCAGTGCCTTGATCGGCCCGGGCGCCACCGTCCAGCGGTTGGCCTCGGAGTCATCGACCGCGACGCCGTGCTCGCGCAGCATCGCGACCGTCATGTCGATGTGGGGGAGCGAGGGCACGGGCTTGCCCTCGTGGCGGATGTCCACGCCCTGTTCGTAGCGCGCCCCTGCCAGCAGCAGCGCGCTGATGAACTGGCTCGACGCCGAGGCGTCGACCACCACGGTGCCCCCGGGCACCGCACCGGCGCCGCGGATCGTGAACGGCAGCCCGTCGGCCTCGATGTTCACGCCGAGGTCGCGAAGCGCGCGGAGCACCTCGCCGACCGGCCGCTTGCGCATGTGCGGGTCGCCGTCGAAGGCGATCGTGCCGGTGGAGAGCGCGGCCACCGGAGGTACGAAGCGCATCACCGTCCCTGCCAGCCCGCAGTCGACCTCGGCGTCGGCGCCGAACGCCCCGGGCGTCACGACCCAGTCGTCGCCCGAGGTGTCCACCTGCGAGCCCAGCGACGTCAGCGCCGCCGCCATCAGCAGCGTGTCGCGGGACCGCAGCGCACGATGTACGACGCTGGGCCCGTCGGCGATCGAGGCCAGCAGCAGCGCCCGGTTGGTCAGCGACTTGCTCCCGGGCAGTGACACCGTCGCGTTCACCGGACCGCGCGCTCGTGGTGCCGGCCAGGGGTCTGCCGGTCCGTTCGCAGGGTCAGCGGCACGGTCCGTCGTCGTAGTCACAGGTCCAACTTTAGAGGTTCTGCGACCCGAGGCGGCCGTCGGTCGCCGGGGATGAAATCCGAGATGAGATCAGCCGATCCCGATCGCCTTCAGGAAGGCCTCCCAGGTCAGACCGCCGGTCGAGGCCCCACGCTCGGGCTCGGGCGTCTCGTCCGGGTCGGCGCCCTGGCCGGGCTCGTCCGGGTTCGCGGGGTCCTCGGGGTCCTCGGGCAGTGAGGGACTCTCGCTCGGGACGTCCGGGTCGCCGGGCTCGTCCGAGGACGGGATCGGCACCTGGGGCACGTCCGGAGTCGTCGGCGGCGTGGGCACCTGCGGCACGTCGGGCGTGGTCGGCGGGGTGGTCGGCGGGGTGGTCGGCGGGGTGGGCACCTGCGGGACGTCCGGGGTCTCGGTGGGAGAGGGCGTCGGGGTCGGCGTGGGCTCCGTCTCAGCGGTGCCGGAGATGCTGTCGCGATTGTTGCTCGCGTCGCTGTCCTCGTAACCCGCCGGCACGATGCGGGCCTCGAATGTCCACGTCTCGCCCGCCTTCGGGATGAAGCTGACCTGTGCCGCTCGGCCGTCACCGGCCAGCTGGCACTCGTAGGAGTAGGTGCTGCTCGTCGGCGGTGGAGCGAAGGTGCCGCAGGCCTGCCAGCCCAGGTAGGCCGGCTCCATGCCCGTCACGGTGATCACCAGCTTGGTGGACCGGCCGTCGGCTGCCTCGGGGAGGCCGGTGACGTCCGCGGTCGCGTCCACGTAACCTCGCGAGCCAGGGAAACCGAAGAACCACGCACCGAACCCGCCGTCCTGCGGGGTGGCGTCAACCTCGACTTTTGGGTCGTGCTCCGGAGCTTGCTCGAAGGTCACCTCCACAGCACCGACGTCCTTGCCGCCGTGGCCGTCCGAGATCTGATAGGTGAAGGTGTCACGGGTCCCGTCGTAGCCGGGGGTCATCGTGTAGACGACCTTGCCGTCGACGATCTCGGCGGTGCCGTGCGCGGGCTGGTCGACGATCTTCACCAGGTCGAGGGTGTCGCCGTTGTCGTCGGTGTCGTTGGCCAGTACGTCGATGGTCCCCTGCGCGGTCGAGGGCTGGTTGCCGTTGCCGTTGCCGTTGTTGCCCTGACCGTTGCCGTTCGACCCCGGGGTCTTGGTCAGGGTCGCGGCGTCGCCGGCGGCCTTCGGTTCGGCGTTGGGCGTGGTGACGTTCACCGTGCCGGAGACCTCGCCGCCGTTGCCGTCGGTGAGGACGTACTCGATCGTGTCGGTGCCGCGCCACCCCTTGTCGGGGACGTACGTCACCGTCGTGACCGGCTCGCCGGCCATCCGGAGGCCACCGAAGATCGCGCCGCTGACTCCGCCGCCCTTGCCGCCGGACGTCGTGGAACCGCCCTTGGTGACGGTGCCGTGAGCCGGGGAGGCGACGGTGGCCTCCTTGACCGAGAGCGGGTCGCCGTCCGCGTCGCTGGCGCCGCGGGTCAGGTCGATGACCGTCTTGCCGCCGGGAGTGGCCTCCACGTCGGGCAGAGGGGTGGTGATGACCGGCGCCTCCTGCGTCTGCGCAGGGGCGGTGTCCGCAGGCTGGTCGGCGGGCTGGTCGGCCGGCTGGTCGGCCGGAGGGTCAGCAGGAGGCGCCGCCGGCGCAGGCGCGGGCTGGTCGGCGGGCGGGGCCGCCGGAGGAGCCGCGGGCGGAGCTGCCGGGGCCGGGTCGGCGGCGGGCGCCTCCGCGGCTGGTTCGTTCGCGGCCGGCGTCTTCGGGGCGGGGTCGCCGCCGGAGAGCGCGAACCCGGCGACCACGGCCGCCGCGGCCGCGACACCGGCACCACCCGCGACCGTACGTCCCACGGGGTCACCCAGCACCCAGTCTCGGACCCGTCCGAAGAAGAGCACCACGCCACCCTTGGCGGCGACGCCGCTGCCGACCGCGAGGTAGCCCGCGCCCGCGGCGCCGAGAAGGGCCGGAGCGAGCCAAGCGCCCATCCCGGAGTTGACCTCGGTGAGCTCGAGGTAGATGGCGGTGCACGCTCGGCAGTCCTGCAGGTGGTCGTCCACCTTCTTCGAGTCGCGCTTCGACAGACCGTTGCGGATGTAGGCGCCGAGGTTGGCACGCGTGGTGGCGCAGGCCTCCTCGCCGGCGTCCTGCGCGTGCATCGAGATGAAGGCCTGCTTGAGGCCCTCCCGGGCCCGGTAGGCGAGCGCAGACACGGAGTTGGCCGACATGCCGAGCAGCGGCGCGATCTCGGCCGGCTTCTGACCCTCGACCTCGGTGTGCCACAACACCTGCTGCCAGCGCTCCGGGAGTTGCTGGAACGCCTTGGCGGCGGCCTGGTTGTCGAAGCCGGACACCGCGGTGTCCTCGAAGGGCACCCCCGGGTCGAACGGCGTCAGATCGTCGGTCGTGGTCAGCTTCGAGGCGGCGCGGATCTTGTCCACGTGGAGTCGGCGCAGCGAGGTCAGCAGGTAGGCACGGAACGCCAGGTCCGGGCCGCCACCCTTCTGCAGCACGTTGAGCACCTTCGCGAACGCCTCGGAGACGAGGTCGTCGACATCGCCCGGTGACACCAGCTGACGAGCGAGCCGGCGGGCCGACTCCACATGGCGCTCGAACAGCGTCCCGTACGCATCCAGGTCACCACCACGGACGGCGGTGATCAGCTCGGCGTCGCCAGGGGCGTCGAGGGTAGGTAGAGAGGTGGGGGTCGTTTCGCTCACGGCACCAGAGACGTTAGATGGACAAAGGTATGACGCGGGTTGCGCCACGAGGAGACATGCGTTGTGCTAACGACTGCGGTGGCCCGCACGTCACGCCCCCTCCGGGATCTGACAACAAGTTCCGAGAAACCCAGAAATCGCGGGTCCCTATCGCGTCATGCTCACTGATTTCGCGCGTCAAGTCCATGTGCAGCGCGATCGGTTCGCGCGCACCACTGTAGCTGTGACCGGACGACTTCGGACAAGGAAACGACACCAACGCCAGGTAACACGAGGAAAGGGGTGAGTTGTGCGGCTGTTCTTCGGTGGGCGGCGTACGCCTGCGACCTCCCCACCTGAGACCACCGAGCTCTCCGAGAAGCAGCGCGCGGCGCTCCCGCCTCGGTTCGAGGCGGTCGCCGAGGCGCTGGCCGAACGGAGCAGCTACGTCGCCGAGGCCTGCTGGGTGGTCGGGCACGGCCTCGCCGAGAGCGGGGTGTCGCTCGGCGAGAGTCTCGAGGACCTCCGCACGACGACCCAGACGGTCGAGAGCCGCGATCCGGCCTTCGCCGAGGTGCATGCGCTCTCCGTCGCCTGGAGCGAGGCGACTCTCGGCTACCTGCACACCATCTCGTGCGCCGACCCGCTGACCGGCCTGTCCACCCTCGCCCACGTACGTGAGCGCATCTCGGAGCTCTACCGTGATGCCAAGGCGTGCAGCCACGCGCTGGTCGTCACCGACGCCCACGTCCCAGGTGTCCCGGGCGGCAAGACCGACAGCATCGCCACCGCCCGCCGGATGTCGCTGCTGGGCCAGACGGCCCGCACCGTCTTCGCGGGCGCCGCCGCCGTCGGACAGGTCGCCCACAGCCGGATGGTCGTGGTCGCACCGCGCGACGAGACGCTGGTCAAACGGCTCGGGCTCCTCAAACGGATGGTCGAGCACAGCGCCGACCGGATCTGGATCGAGGGCCTCCCGGAGAACGACAGGTCCGCCGGCTTCCTGCTCGACGAGCTCGCCCGCGGAGCCTAGAAGAGCCTGGAAATACGGGGAAACACCACTCGCACGCGGCGCTAAGGTGAACGTATGTGCGGTCGTTACGCGTCCAGCCGTCAACCGGATGAGCTGGCCGAGGAGTTCGAGATCGATGAGCTGCGCCTGCAGGAGCCGCTCACCGAGAGCTACAACGTCGCGCCGACCGACGAGGTCTACGCCGTCCTCGAGCGTCCGCCGCACAGTTCGCCTCGGGGTCCGCTTCGGCAGGACGAGGAGAACGCGTCCACCGAGCGCCAGCTCCGTGCCGTACGTTGGGGCCTGGTCCCGTCCTGGGCCAAAGACGTCAAGATCGGCAACCGGATGATCAACGCCCGGATGGAGACGGTGAGCGAGAAGCCCGCCTACCGCCGGGCCTTCGCCAAGCGCCGCTGCCTGCTCCCCGCCGACGGCTACTTCGAGTGGTACGCCACCGATGCCAAGGACGCGAAGGGCAAGCCCCGCAAGCAACCCTACTTCATCACCCCGAAGGACGGGGGAGTGCTGGCGATGGCCGGCCTCTACGAGCTGTGGCCCGATCCCGCCAAGGACGAGGACGATCCCACCCGCTGGCTGTGGAGCTGCACGGTGATCACCACCGAGGCGGAGGACTCCCTGGGGCGGATCCACGACCGGATGCCGCTCATGGTGGAGCGCGCACGCTGGGACCAGTGGCTCGACCCGACCCGTCCGGGTGACGTGGCGCTGCTGACCCCGGCGGCGCCCGGCCAGCTGGAGGCCTACCCCGTCTCGACGCTGGTGAGCAACGTACGCAACAACGGCCGTGAGCTGATCGAGCCGCTGCCGCTCGAGGAAGCCTGGGGATGACATGGGTGGAACCACGACGCAGATGATCGACACGCCCTACGGAGAAGGGCGGCTCTACACCCGCCGGGCGCGGCGACCACAGGCGACCCTGCTGCTCTCCCACGGCGCCGGCAACGGCATCGACACCCATGACCTGATGGCGCTCAACGATGCGCTCCCCGCCCAGGGGATCACGGTGGTCCGCTTCGAGCAGCCCTGGCGGGTCAAGGGGAAGCCGGTGGCCACGCCCCCGAAGTCGCTCGACGCGGCGCTCACGCTCGCCGCCAACTGGATGCGGGTGCGTACGCCGCTGGTGGTCGGAGGCCGCTCCGCCGGCGCCCGCTCGGCGGTCCGCACGGCCCGCGGGTTCGGCGCCGCCGGGGCGCTCTGCCTGGCCTTCCCGCTGCACCCGGTCGGCAAGCCCCATATCTCCCGCGCCCACGAGCTGCTCGAGGCCAGGGTGCCGACGTTGGTGCTGCAGGGCACCCGGGACAGGTTCGGCAGGCCCGAGGAGTTCCCCGAGAGCGTCGAGGTCACCCCGATCCCGGGTGCGGACCACTCGCTCGTCGTCGGCAAGCGGGGCCCGGTCACACAGGCCGACGCGGACGCCATCCTGGTCGAGTCCACCCTGGAGTGGCTGGTCCGCGAGGTCATCGCCTAGACCGATTCTCAGGGCGGGCGGTGCGTGGCGCCGCTAGGGTTTACCACGTGGTAAATCCTCCTCGCCTGCGCAGCCGCGACTGGTTCGACAACCCGGCCAACCCCGCGATGACGGCGCTCTACATCGAGCGCTACATGAACTGGGGCGTGACGCGGGAGGAGCTCCAGTCGGGCAAGCCCGTGATCGGCATCGCGCAGACCGGCTCGGACCTGGCGCCCTGCAACCGGCACCACCTCGGGCTGGCGCAGCGCGTACGCGACGGGATCCGAGAGATGGGTGGGATCGCGTTCGAGTTCCCGGTGCACCCGATCCACGAGATGGGGAAGCGGCCGACGGCGGCGCTGGACCGCAACCTCGCCTACCTCGGTCTGGTGGAGGTGCTCTACGGCTACCCCCTCGACGGCGTCGTGCTGACGACGGGGTGCGACAAGACCACGCCGGCGTGCGTGATGGCCGCCGCCACGGTGAACGTCCCGGCGATCGTGCTCTCGGGCGGGCCGATGCTCAACGGCTGGCTGAAGGGGAAGCGCATCGGCTCGGGCACGATCATCTGGAAGGCGCGCGAGATGCTCGCCGCGGGGGAGATCGACGTGGCCGAGTTCACCGAGCTGATCGCATCGTCCGCGCCGTCGCCGGGCCACTGCAACACCATGGGCACCGCTGCCACGATGAACAGTCTCGCCGAGACCCTCGGGATGAGCCTGCCGGGCTCGGCCGCGATCCCGGCGCCGCACCGTGATCGTGGCCGGGTGGCCTACCTGACGGGGAGGCGCATCGTCGAGATGGTGCACGAGGACCTCAAGCCCTCCGACGTCCTGACCCGGGAGGCCTTCGAGAACGCGATCGTCGTCAACTCCGCGATCGGTGGCTCCACCAACGCTCCGGTCCACATCAACGCGATCGCCAGGCACGTCGGGGTCGACCTCGGCATCGAGGAGTGGGAGACCATCGGTCACCGGATCCCGCTCCTGGTCGACATGCAGCCCGCCGGCAGGTTCCTCGGTGAGGAGTTCCATCGTGCGGGCGGAGTGCCGGCCGTCGTCCACGAGCTGATGCGTCACGGGCTGATCCACGAGGATGCGCTCACCGTGAACGGACGGACCATCGGCGAGAACTGCCGCAACACGGCGAGCGAGGACGCCGAGGTGATCCGCGGCTTCGACAACCCCCTCGTGGAGCAGGCCGGCTTCATCGTGATGACGGGAAACCTGTTCGACAGCGCGATCATGAAGACCAGCGTGATCTCGGACGAGTTCCGGGAACGCTACCTCTCCGATCCCGAGCACCCGAACGTGTTCGAGGGTCGGGCGATCGTCTTCGACGGGCCCGAGGACTACCACGCCCGCATCGACGATCCCGCGCTCGAGATCGACGAGGGGTGCATCCTGTTCATCCGGGGTGTCGGCCCGATCGGGTATCCCGGCTCGGCAGAGGTCGTCAACATGCAGCCTCCCGCCGCCCTCATCGAGGGTGGCGTGCACTCATTGCCCTGCGTGGGCGACGGACGCCAGTCCGGTACGTCGGGATCGCCCTCGATCCTCAACGCCTCGCCCGAGGCCGCCGTCGGAGGTGGCCTGGCGCTGCTGCGTACGGGCGATCGTGTCCGGATCGACCTCAACGCGGGACGGGCGGACATGCTGGTCTCGGACGAGGAGCTGGCCGAGCGGCGCGAGGCCCTCGGGGAGTTCCCGGTGCCGGAGTCGCAGACACCGTGGCAGGAGATCCAGCGGTCCATGGTGGGCCAGCTCGCCGACGGCATGGTCCTCGAGCCCGCTGTGAAGTACCAACGCGTGGTGCAGACCAAGGGCACCCCGCGCGACAACCACTGAGGAGCAGACGATGCACCTTGTCCGATACGACAGCGGCAACGGCCCCCGGGTCGGCGTACGCAGGGACGACTCGATCACGCCGCTGAGCGATGCCGGATCGATGGCGGATCTCCTCGCGATGCCGTACGACGAGCTCCGGGCCACCGTCGAGTCCGCCTCCGCGGGCCTGGTCCCGGTCGAGTCCGCACGTCTGCTCGCCCCGCTGGACGGGCGGGCCGAGCTGTGGTGTGCGGGCGTCACCTACGCCCGCTCGCGCAGCGCCCGGATGGAGGAGAGCGCCGAGCGGTCGGTCTACGACAAGGTCTACTCCGCGCAGCGGCCCGAGCTGTTCCTGAAGGCGCCGGCCTGGCGGCTGGTCACCGACGGCGAGCCGGTCGGTATCCGAGCGGACTCCGGCCACGACGTGCCCGAGCCGGAGCTCGCGGTCGTGGCCAACGCCCACGGCGAGGTCGTCGGCTACTCGGTCTGCAACGACATGAGCTCCCGCTCGATCGAGGGCGAGAACCCGCTCTATCTGTCCCAGGCCAAGGTCTACGCAGGAGCAGCAGCGCTCGCGGCCGGCATCAAACCCGCATGGGAGGTCGCTGACGCCACCGATCTGGCCATCACCCTGGTGATCCGCCGGGGTGAGCACGAGGTGGTCGCGGCGGAGACGAACTCCGGCCAGCTCGTACGCCCGATACCCGAGCTCGTCGACTACCTGTTCGCCGGCAACGACTTCCCTGACGGCGCGGCGCTGGCCACCGGCACCGGGATCGTCCCCGACCTCGACTTCAGCCTTCGGCCCGGCGACGTGGTGGAGATCGAGGTCGCCGAGGTCGGAAGGCTCGTGAACCGGGTGGAGGCGGGCAAGGAGCCCTTCCGGTGGCTCAGCCGTTGAGCTTGTGAGCCGCCGCGCCGGACTGCCGCGCCGAGGTCTGTGACATCTTGGAGGCGGTGCCGCCGGAGGACTCCCGCACGATGACCTCGAAGGCAGCCTTGTGCAGCCGCGCCGGCCGCGACGACCCGGCGCCCCACTCGATGCGCTCGACGAGCATGCTGACCGCCGTCTCGGCGATCTCCGCGCGACCGGGATCGATGCTGGAGAGCGAGGGGACGGTGAGGTGGCTGATGGCGATGTTGTCGAAGCCGATCACGGCGACGTCGTCGGGCACGGCGCGCCCCGCTTCGCCGAGAGCCCGGAGCGCACCCAGCGCGAGCGCGTCGGTCAGCGTGAAGATGGCGTCGAACTCCAGCCCCGACTCGAGCAGCTGC
The DNA here is from genome assembly GCF_042798075.1 of Nocardioides sp. NPDC057772. Classification (NCBI taxonomy): domain Bacteria; kingdom Bacillati; phylum Actinomycetota; class Actinomycetes; order Propionibacteriales; family Nocardioidaceae; genus Nocardioides; species Nocardioides sp. NPDC057772. The sequence continues at coordinate 11,720 of NZ_JBHVKN010000006.1, read as the reverse complement.
CGGGCCGCGTCGGCGCCGTCCTCCGGATGCCAGGGCGCGACGACACGCTCGAGCCGGGGATCGTGCTCGATACCGGCGGCCACCAGAGCCTCCCGGTAGCCCTGGATCCGCAGGTTCGAGGGCCCCAGCCGCCGGGTCTCGTCGTCGGGATGGGCGCCGATGACGGCGATCCGCCGGCGCCCCAGGGAGATCAGGTGCTCGACGGCGGCGCGGGCAGCGCTGACGTTGTGCATCGTCACGTGGTCGGTGGGTCCACCGAAGATCCACTCTCCGAGCATGACCAACGGGAAGTCGACGTACGACAACAGGTCGCGGTCCTCGATGCCGAGCTGCTCCGGGCTGAAGAGCAGGCCATCGGTCTGGGGGAGCCCGTGGGTCAGGAGCTCGATCTCGTGCTCGCGGTCGCCTCCGAGCTGCCCGACGATCACGCTCAGCCCACGCTTGGCTGCTGCCGCGATGACGGCATCGGCCAGCTCGGCGAAGTAGGCCTGCTTCAGCTCCGGCACCGCCAGCCCGATGACGCCGGTGCGGCCGGAGCGCAGGCCGCGTGCGGAATGGTTCGGCCGGTAGCCCAGCTCGGCGATCGCCTGCTGGACCCGGGCGCGCGTGTCCGGGTGCACGTTCGGGTGGTCGTTCACCACGTTGGACACCGTCTTGGGTGAGACGCGGGCAAGGGCCGCGACGTCGCGCATCGTCACAGCCATCGTCGCCTCGTGTTCCCTCGTGCCCCCGGTCGAGGGGCAGCCTACATCGGTGTTTTGCGTCGGCCCTGCCTGCCCTTTCGGACACTCGGTGTGGCGAATGTCACGTTCGGGTCTTGACACGGCTCCGACTGCAGGACAAGGATATGCGCTGATTACCACGTAGTAAATCCGCTGGTGAGAGACGTACATCGTCGTAAACCGGCGGTTTTGTTCCCCCCACCCGCGTGTGATGCCTCAGCGAAGAGGAGTCCTTTGATGGTCGTTCTCCGGCGGCTGCTGTACTCGCAGAAGGCGGCGCCCTACCTCTTCATCGCGCCGTTCGTGATCACGCTGCTCGCCTTCTGGCTCCTCCCGCTCGCGCGCACCTTCCTGCTGAGCACCCAGGAGGTGGTGTTCGGGCAGGCCGCCTTCATCGGTCTCGACAACTACCAGCGGCTCTGGGAGGACCGGCTCTTCTGGAAGGCGATGTTCAACAGCGCCCGTTACATGGTGCTGACCATCGCGCTCCTGATCCCGATCCCGCTGGTGCTGGCCGCGCTCATCAACTCCAAGATCGGCAGCGACCGCGTCAAGGCGGTCTTCAAGGCCTCGATGTTCGTGCCGGCGCTGACCTCCGTCGTCGTCGCCGGCATCATCTTCCGACTGATGTTCGCCGAGACCGGCACGGGGCTGATGAACCAGATCGTCGGGATCTTCGGCCTCGAGCCGGTCCGCTGGCTGCGCATCGACACCGGCGGGCTGATCGCTCTGCTGGCGCTGGCGATGTGGCGCTGGACCGGGGTCAACATCCTCTACTTCCTGGCAGGCATGCAGTCCATCCCGGAGGAGTACTACGAGGCCGCGACCATCGACGGCGCCAGCAGGCTGCAGCAGTTCTTCCACATCACCCTGCCCAACCTGAAGCCGACCATCGTCTACGTCACCACCATCAGCATCTACGGCGGCCTGGCGATGTTCCTGGAGAGCTTCATGCTCTACCGCGGCAACGCCTCGCCCAACGACCAGGGGCTCACCGTGATCGGCTACCTCTACCGGCGGGGGATCGAGCAGAACGACCTGGGCTTCGCCTCCGCGGTCGGTGTCGTGCTCGTCGTGGTCATCATGGCCATCAACCTCACCTTCCTCACGCTCAGCGGAACCTTCAAGAAGGAGAGCGCGCGATGAGTTCCGAGTCCGCCACCCGCACGAGGATCCAGCTGCCGTACTGGCTCCACGGGTCGGTCCAGACCGCGCTGCTGCTGGTGCTGACCCTGGTCGTCCTCGCTCCGCTGCTGATCATGTTCGTGGCGACGTTCCAAGACGGCAACGACGTCATCCGGCGTGGCCTCTCCCTCGACATCGACCGCAGCTCGCTGTCGCTGGACAACTACGTGATGCTCTTCACCGACTCCGGGCCGTACTTCCGGTGGTTCGCCAACTCGATCCTGCTCACCGTCGTGCAGGTGGCCGGGACGCTGCTGGTCAGCTCGTTCGTCGCCTACGGTTTCGCCGTCTACGAGTTCAAGGGCAAGACCGCGCTGTTCATCGCCGTTCTGCTGCTCATGGCCGTGCCGTTCGAGATCATGATGCTCCCGCTGTACGTGCTCGTGAACGACATCGGCCTGGCCGACTCCTACTCGGTGATCGTGCTGCCGTTCCTGGCCGCGGCGGTGACCATCTTCTACTTCCGGCAGTACTTCCTCGGCATCCCGAAAGACCTGCTCGAAGCGGGCCGGATGGACGGCGCCACGGAGTTCGGCATCTTCTTCAAGATCGTGGTGCCGGTGGCGAAACCGGCATTCGCGGCGATGGCCATCCTCAACGGGATGATCATCTGGAACAACTTCCTCTGGCCGCTGCTGGTGCTGCGCTCGGAGTCGAAGTTCACCCTCCCGATCGGACTCAACACCCTGCTCACCCCCCATGAGAACAACTACGAGCTGCTCATCATCGGGTCCATGTTCTCGCTCCTTCCCGTCCTGGTGCTCTTCCTGCTGTTCCAGCGGTTCTTCGTCGCTGGCATGACGGCCGGGGCGCTCAAGGGGTGACCCCTTTGCACAAACCTCACAGATGGAGAGAGCCATGACAACAAGGCGGAGAATCACCTCCTTACTCGCCGCGGGACTCGCCGTGACGCTCACGCTGAGCGCCTGCGGCGGCTCCGAGGAGGAAGGCGGGCCTGACGCACAGGGCCGCACCAGCATCGACATGTGGGTGTTCGCGGAGCTGCACGGCACCTACTACGAGGCCATGGCCGAGGAGTGGAACGAGAAGAACCCCGACAAGGAGATCAAGCTCGACGTCACGGTCTTCCCCTACGACGAGATGCACAACAAGCTGCAGCTGGCGGTGAACTCCGGCAAGGGGCTCCCCGACGTCGTGGACATCGAGGTGAACAAGTTCTCCAACTTCGTCACCGAGGACGGACGTACGCCGCTGGCCGACCTGTCCGAAGCCGCCGAGCCCTACGAGGAGGACATCGTGCAGGCCCGGATGGACCTGTACGCCCGGGAGGGCAAGCAGCTCGGCTTCCCGACCCACGTCGGGGCTCAGGTGGCCTTCTACAACGTCCCGCTGCTGGAGAAGGCCGGGGTCGACTACACGACCATCCACACCTGGGACGACTTCAAGGCGGCCGGCGCGAAGTACAACAAGGCGACCGGCAAGGCGTTCGGCGTCGCCAGCACCGACACCAACATCGTGCAGCCGCTGGTCATGGCGCAGCTCGGCGGCAACCTGTTCGACGAGGAGGGCAACGTCACCGTGAACAGCCCGGAGGTCGTCGAGGCGATCGAGCTGCTGCAGGACATGCAGAAGGCCGGAGCGCTCTCGACCATCCCGGGTGGTAGCCCGGACATCGAGGAGGCCTACGGCCCCATCAACAACGGCGAGTACGCGGCCATCGTCTACCCGGCCTGGTACACCTCCCGGTTCGTCGACTACATGCCCGATCTGGCCGGTGACATCGCGATCGCGCCGGCGCCGGTCATCGAGGGCGGTGAGGTCGCCACGATCGGTGGTGGCGGCACCGGCACCGCGGTGATCGACAGCTCCCCGGACAAGGACTTCGCCATGGAGTGGCTCGCCTTCGCGAAGCTGTCGCCGGAGGCCAACGTCGCCGTCTGGGAGGAGCTCGGCTTCGACCCGGTCAACATGTCCGTGTGGGAGGACAAGGACGTCACCCACAACCCGGAGAACAAGTTCAACAAGTACTTCCAGACCAACCTCTTCGACGTGCTCAACGAGGTCAAGGGCGACATCGGCCACTTCGAGTCCTTCGAGAACCCGAACCTGCCCAAGGTCGATGAAGTGTTCACGACCAGCACGTACAACCAGATCTTCGGGGACGGTGTCCCGGCCAAGCAGGCGCTGGACCAGGCGCAGGCCGATCTGGAGAACCAGCTCAAGTAGATGGCGACGGACCCGGGCGCCGGCGTGAGGCCGGCGCCCGGGATGCCGCTGCCCGGACCAGGAGGAACCCATGGAGAACGGCAAGCTGACGATCGATCCGGCGTTCACCGTCGCCCCCGTCAACAGGAGGGTCTTCGGATCGTTCGTGGAGCACATGGGGCGTTGTGTCTACGGCGGCATCTTCGAGCCAGGACACCCGACGGCGGACGACGACGGCCTGCGCGGCGACGTACTGGATCTCGTACGCGAGCTCGGGGTGACCGCCGTTCGCTACCCCGGCGGCAACTTCGTCTCCGGCTACAAGTGGGAGGACGGAGTGGGGCCGCGCGACCAGCGGCCGACTCGCCTGGAGCCTGCGTGGCGGAGCATCGAGACCAACGCGTTCGGCCTCAACGAGTTCATGACCTGGGCGAGGAAGGCCGGCATCGAGCCGATCATGGCGGTGAACCTGGGCACGCGCGGCCTGCCGGAGGCCCTCGAGCTGCTGGAGTACGCCAACCACCGCAGCGGGACGGAGCTGTCGGACCGTCGCATCGCGCACGGCGCCGCTGAGCCGCACGACATCCGGATGTGGTGTCTCGGCAACGAGATGGACGGGCCCTGGCAGCTGGGCCACAAGACGGCCGAGGAGTACGGCCGGCTTGCCAAGGAGGTGGCGAGGGGCATGCGTCAGTACGACGCCGACCTCGAGCTGGTCGCCTGCGGCAGCTCCGGCCGCTCGATGCCCACCTTCGGGGCCTGGGAGGCGACGGTGCTCGAGCACACCTACGACGAGGTCGACTTCGTCTCGGCGCACGCCTACTACGAGCTCGAAGGCGATGACGTCGCGAGCTTCCTCGCCTCGTCGATCGACATGGACCTCTTCATCCGGGACGTCGTCGCGACGGCTGACCACATCGGCGCGAAGCTCGCCTCGCCGAAACGGATCACCATCTCCTTCGACGAGTGGAACGTCTGGTACATGAAGAAGTTCCAGCAGGAGGGCATGCCGGAGGACTGGACCTTCGCCCCTCGGCTCAGCGAGGACGCCTACACGGCGCTCGACGCCGTCGTCGTCGGCTCGCTGCTCATCACCTTGCTCAAGCACAGCGACCGGGTGACCGCCGCCTGCCAGGCCCAGCTGGTCAACACCATCGGCTCGATCAGGTGCGAGCCCGGCGGGCCGGCGTGGAGGCAGTCGATCTTCCACCCGTTCGCGCTGACCGCCCGGTTCGCGCAGGGGGAGGTGCTCGAGCCGCGGGTGGTCGCTCCGACGATGGCCACCGCCAAGCACGGTGACGTCTCCGTCCTCGACTCCGTGGCGACCCACGACGCGGAGAACGGCCGCGTGGCGGTGTTCGTGGTCAACCGGCACCCGTCGGAGTCGCTCGCCTTCTCCACCGACCTCCGCTACTTCGGCGGCGTGGACCTGGTCGAGGCAAAGGTCCTGGGCGGTGAGGACATGTTCGCGGTGAACACCATGGAGGATCCCGACCGGGTGGTGCCGAGGGCGTACGACTCGGCGAAGGTCGTGGGTGGCGCGCTCGAGGCCGAGCTGCCTCCGGCCTCGTGGAGCATGTTCGTCCTGCAGACGTCGTGAGGTAGCCGACGGCCGCGAGGCTCTCCGACCGCGGGGAATGTTTCGCGGCCGTCGCGGCGTTCACGGAGCATGACCATCCTGCTCGAACGCCCCACGGAGAACGTGTCGCCGATGGGCGCCCCGATGCTCACGCGCGTACCCTGGGACGTGATGAGCGACAACACTGATGAGGTCGTCGACCTGGCCACCGAGACGCCCGAGGAGCGCGCCCTGCGCTTCGAGCGGGACGCGCTGCCCTTCCTCGACCAGCTCTACTCGGCTGCGATGCGGATGACTCGCAACCCGTCCGACGCTGAGGACCTGGTGCAGGAGACGTTCGCCAAGGCGTACTCCTCCTTCCACCAGTTCAAGCCCGGCACCAACCTGAAGGCTTGGCTCTACCGCATCCTCACCAACACCTTCATCAACACCTACCGCAAGAAGCAGCGCCAGCCGCAGCAGTCGATGTCCGAGGACGTCGAGGACTGGCAGCTCGCTCGGGCCGAGTCGCACACCTCGACCGGTCTGAAGTCGGCGGAGATGGAGGCCCTCGAGCACCTGCCCGACTCCCAGGTCAAGGACGCTCTGCAGCGCCTGCCGGAGGAGTTCCGGCTCGCCGTCTACCTCGCCGACGTCGAGGGATTCGCCTACAAGGAGATCGCCGAGATCATGGAAACCCCGATCGGCACCGTGATGTCGCGGCTTCACCGCGGTCGGCGCCAGCTGCGCGATCTTCTCTCCGACTACGTACGCACCAACGATCTCACCGGCGCTCGTGGAGGTGCGTCATGAGTGCCCACAAACACGACGCCTCACCCAGCGACTGCGCCGACTTCCTCGAGCAGATCGTCTTCCTGATCGACAACGAGCTCGCCGAGGCGGACGCCGACCAGGTCAAGCTCCACCTGCAGAGCTGCAACCCGTGCCTGGAGACCTACGACCAGCAGCGCATCGTCAAGGCGGTCGTCGCGCGCTCGTGCACGGAGGTCGCTCCGGGTGACCTGCGCGCGAAGATCATGGTCCAGATCCAGGAGCTCCGCACGAGGTCCTGAACCGGCCACAGACGCGACGAGAGCCCCAGCCGATCGGCTGGGGCTCTCACGTCATTACAGCTCTGACCCTTGACGGGCCGTGTTCAGCTGTTGGGGCGCTTGCCGTGGTTCGCGCCCTTCTTGCGGCGCGCGCGGCGCTTGCGGCCGGTCTTGCCCATGATGATCTCCTCCATTGGGGTACGTCGACCCCGAGGGGCCTCGGGACAGTCTCTCAAACCCAGGTGCGTGAGAGCCAATCTGGGCCGGTCTCTAGCTCAGGTAGGCGCTGTTGGACTTCTTCAGCGCCGCGACCACGACCAGCAGCAGGTCGCCGCGGATCTGCGGGATGTCGTTGCTGAGCGCGAGCTGGATGTAGAGCGCCCGCAGAAATGCCTCGGCGTTGCCGGTGAGCAGGAACGGGTCGCGCTCGGGGGTCTCCGGGGTCGCGGTGGCCACCGTGACGATCCGGTTGATCCACGGCTCCATGATGTTGAGCGGGACCAGGTTGCGGCGCAGCACGGACATCGTGGCCGCCGCCAGCCGGTCGGGCTCGCCATGGGTGTAGATGGTGTCGCCGCGAGCCAGCACCCGGTCGGCGACGACGTCGAGGATGACCGTCAGCTCGGGCTTGCCGAGGTGCTCGGAGGAGGCCAGGGTGCCGAGGGCGTCGGCGCCGCGGGCGACCGCGTGGGCCCAGCCGCGCTCGGGGACGAAGGCGCGCAGGTCGCGCTCGCGCAGCAGCCAGGTGGCGATCCGGTCGCCCCACTCCAGCACCTTCTCCGCGGGCACCAGCGAGCGGGCGTTGTCGCGGGCGATGCACTCGGCCAGGGCCTCGACCGAGGAGGCCCGGCGGAAGACGCCGTTGTTGCCGGAGTCGCCGAGGCCGACCACCAGGCCGGCAGCCATCCCGTCGCCCAGACCCGCGAGCAGGTCGTCGTAGACACCGCGCTGGATCCACGTCGACAGCGCCGGCACGGCCAGCCCGCTGCGTACGTCCGGGTCGGGGTCGCCGAGCATCCGGGTGAGCTCGATCGTGAGGTCGCCGAGGGGCCGGTCCGTGGGTACAGCGAGACCGGTCGAGTGAACCTCCCGCCAGTACGCCTCCGACATGGGGAACATCCTGCCAAACCCTGCCGCGCGTGGACATCCGACCCGCGCAATGCCCTACCAAGGTCTACATCTACGCTGTGCCCGTGCCCACCCTGAGTGAGCTTGCCCAGAGCCACACCGACCTCGACAGCGAGGATGTCGGCTGGCTTCAGCTGCTCATGGCCGACTGGCAGATCCTGGCTGATCTCTCCTTCGCCGACCTGGTCCTGTGGCTGCCCGACAAGTCGGGCAACGGCTTCTGGGCGGCCGGGCAGATGCGGCCCACGACCGGCCCGACGGCCTATGTCGACGACATCGTCGGCATGTTCGTGCCGAAGGGGCGCCACGCCACCCTCGACGACGCCGTCGACGCCGGCCGCCTCGTGCGTGAGGGCGATCCGGAGTGGCGCGACGATCTCCCGGTGCGGGTCGAGACGATCCCCGTACGCCGCGCCGGCCGCATCATCGCGGTGCTGAGCCGCAACACCAACCTGCTGGGCGTACGCACGCCTTCCAAGCTCGAGCTGACCTATCTGCAGACCGCCTCCGACCTGACCCAGATGATCGCCAACGGCTACTTCCCGGCGGCGGGCCAGCGCAGCGACCACACCGATACCCCACGGGTCGGGGACGGGTTCGTGCGGGTGGATGCCGACGGCGTCGTCGACTACGCCAGCCCCAACGCGCTCTCGGTCTTCCGTCGGCTGGGCCTCTCCGGCGATCTCGCGGGGCAGTCCCTGGCCGGGATGACCCGCGCCCTGGTGCCACCGCGCAAGCGCCCCGACGAGGAGACGCTGAGCGCCGTGCTCGGTGGACGGGCCCACCGCGACACCGAGATCGACACCGGGGTGATGGCGATCATCATGCGCTCGATCCCGCTACGGCCGCGTGGCGAGGCGATCGGTGCGCTGGTGCTGCTGCGTGACGTCACCGACCTGCGCCGACGCGATCGTGAGCTCGTCACCAAGGACGCGACCATCCGCGAGATCCACCATCGGGTGAAGAACAACCTACAAACCGTGGCCGCGCTGCTTCGCATGCAGTCGCGCCGGGTCGATTCCGGGGTGGCCCAGGACGCGCTGAACGAGGCCGTACGCCGGGTCGGGTCGATCGCGCTGGTCCACGAGATCCTCTCCCAGCAGGCCGTCGAGGAGACCGTCGAGTTCGACGAGATCGCCGACCGGCTCGCCTCCATGGTCGGGGAGGTGACCTCGGTCGGCGTCCCGGTGCGCGTACGTCGCGAGGGGTCGTTCGGGTCGCTGCCCTCGGAGGTGGCCACGCCGATGGCGATGGTCGTGACCGAGCTGCTGCAGAACGCGGTCGAGCACGGCTACCGAGGTCGCGGTCCCGGCGATCCCGAGATGGGCAAGATCGTGATGTCCGTACGACAACAACCCGCCGGGCATCTCCAGGTGACCATCGATGACGACGGTCATGGACTACCCGACGGGTTCAGTCTCGACACCTCGACCAACCTGGGGTTGTCGATCGTCAAGACTCTCGTCGAAGGCGAGCTCGGGGGCCGGCTCTCGTTGGGACCCCGGCCTGATGGCCACGGGGCGAGGGCTTCGGTCGAGCTGCCGTTGGAACTCTAGGGGTGGGTGACCTCTAGGGGTGGTCAGACGGCGGTGCGGACACGGGAGCGGGCGTTGCGGCGCTTCAGCGCACGACGCTCGTCCTCGCTCAATCCACCCCACACGCCGTGGTCCTGACCGGCCTCAAGAGCCCACTGAAGACACTGCTCCCGGACGTCGCAACGCCGGCAGACCTGCTTGGCTTCCTCGATCTGCAGGATGGCCGGACCGGTGTTTCCGATGGGGAAGAACAGTTCCGGGTCTTCATCGAGACAAGCCGAACGGTGGCGCCAATCCATGGCTGGGTAGACCCTCTTTCTGACGTAGGATGGGCAAGGCCCTGGTGCTGCGAGACCCTGCGAGTGGGCACGTGGCGGGGATGTGTGAATGTCTTCACGTGCGTGCTGTCTCTAGAGTTCCAAGAAATGGACGCCGAAACAACCCCTAACCAGTGTCTGGTTCGTCACCGGACCGTAACACTCAGTCTTCCTCACGCTAGACATTTCGGTAACGCGGTGAGTTACCCGAAAACCCGGTGGTGTATGCTGCCCGCCGATTTTCGTCAGTCCGGGGCTGGTTCTAGGCTGCTGAGGTGACCGCGCAGCAACGCCCCTGGACTCTCCTGCTGACCGTGATCGCCGCTGGCGTCGAGGCTGCGGCGATGCTGCTGTGGGGCGCCCTGGAGTTCGTACGCATCCCCGACGCCGCCTCGCTCACGACCGCGGTCGCGGGCGGGATGTTCTTCCTGCTCTGCGCCGCGGGCATCGGCTGGTGCGCGTTCATGATCTGGCGGCTGGAGTCGTGGTCGCGCGCGCCGCTGGTGCTCGTCCAGCTGATCGTTCTCGGCCTGGCGTGGAACCTGCGCGAGGACCTCGCCATCTCCGGCGGGCTCGCGCTGGTCGCGCTGGTCGCTCTCGTCGGCATCTTCGCGCCGCCGAGCATCGCCGCTCTCGAGGAGCGCCAGAGCTAGTCCTCCTCGAGCGCCTTGCGGAGCTGCTTGAGCGAGCGGTTGAGCAGCCGGGAGACCTGCATCTGCGACACGCCGAGCTCGGCGGCGATCTCCGTCTGGGTCTTGTTGCGGAAGAACTTCAGCATCAGCACCTGCTTCTCGTGCGCGGAGAGGCCGTCGAGCACCGGCTTGATCGACTCGCGTACCTCGACGTCGTCGAGACGCAGGTCGTGGGCCGTCAGCGAGTCGAGCATCGGCGCGGTCTCGTCGCTCTCGGAGTCGAGGGACAGCGCTGCGTACGCATTGCTGGACTCCAGGCCCTCGACGACGGTCTCGATACTGACGCCGAGGCGGGTGGCGAGGTCGCGGGCCGTGGGGGAGCGGCCGAGCTCTTGGGAGAGCTCGGCGGTGGCGTCGCGCAGGTTCTGCTGCAGGTCGCGCAGGCGACGGGGAACGCTGACCGCCCACCGGCTGTCGCGGAAGTAGCGCTTGATCTCGCCGAGGATCGTGGGCACGGCGTACGTCGAGAACTCCACGTCGCGCCCGAGGTCGTAGCGGTCCACGGCGTTGAGCAGGCCGACCACGCCGACCTGGACGAGGTCCTCGTGCGGCTCACCGCGGCCGTAGAACTGGGAGGCGCAGTACTCCACCAGCGCCATGTTGAGATGAACCAGCTCGTCGCGGGCAGCGGTGCGCTCGGCGTCGGTCAGGTCAGGTCCGGCGAGGGCCGTGAAGAGCTCGCGGGAGCGGGCGCGGGCGTTGTCCACCTCGCCGGTGCTCCTGGACCTCGACGACCGAATCGTCTCCTGCGCCATGTCAGCGCGCGGCTCCAAGCGGGGTCGCTCCCGCGACCAGCGAGATCCTGAGCTGGTCGCCTTCGGGGGTGGCGGTGACCTCCCTGGCCAGGGTGGTGAGCACCTGCCAGGCGAAGCTCTCCTCGTCGATCTCGGCCTCGGCGTCGCAGGTCGTGGTCACCGTGACCCCGATGGTGTCGTCGCCGAGATCGAAGACGACGTCCAGGTCCGCGCTCTCCGCAGCGCACTCCAGACAGATCGCCGCAGCCTCGCTGACCGCCATCCGCAGGTCCTCGATGTCCTCGAGGGTGAAGTCGAGGCGCGCGGCGAGCGCGGCGGTCGTCGTACGCAGCACGGAGACGTAAGCGCCTTCTGCAGGAAGGCGCAGCTCGACCTGGGGCATCTGGGTTTGTCAGTCCTTCGTGTTGGCTTGCGCCCGATTATGCATCGAGACCGCTCTCGCCGGGCCGGTAACGCACCACAGCCGCTCCGCGGACGGAGCGGCTGTGGCGTACGGGCTGGATCTCGTGAGAGGGTCAGGCCTTCTTGGTCGCCCAGAAGATCTCGGCGATCTCGTCGATCTTGGCCAGGAGCTTGTCGGCGGTCTCGAGGTCGAGGGTGCCCTTGGTGC